>JAIRQI010000029.1 GCA_031256575.1 Coriobacteriales bacterium | reverse complement strand
CGATGCTGACCAAAGCCGTGCTCAGTGTGCTGGGTAAAGACCGCAAAGGTATCGTCGCCACCATCTCAACCACCCTCTACCAGGCCGGAGCGAATATCGACGATATCAGCCAGACTATCCTGGGGGAGACATTCTCGATGACGATGCTGGTCACAGTCGATGAGCAGAGCTGCTCCTTCTTTGACTTACAGGAGCGCTTGGCTCAAGATAGCGAGACCCTGGGAGTCCAAATCGTCTTACAACGCGAAGACATCTTCGATTTCATGTACAAAGTCTAAGCAGGCAGTAGGCTTGTCAGTACACAGATGAGCGGGGTCGCCCTAAACATCCTGACCGTCTTGGTGGGAACAGCAATCGGCATGCTGTTCGGCAACTTGATTTCCGAGCGCTTCCAAAAAATCGCCTTTCTAGCTATCGGCGCTTGTACTATCGGGTTCGGGGTAATCATCACGGTTGGTGGCTTCAATGACCTGAAAGCTACCGAAGTAGGCCAACTGGCTTTGCTGGTCCCCGTGTTCTCGCTGGTGATAGGGGCAATCTGTGGAGAAGCCCTGCGTATCGAAGACCGCCTGGAAGGTCTCGCTGCCTGGTTCGATAAGCGCCTATCATCTAGAAACCGCAAATCTCAAGCAGGCGATGAAGTAGCCACAGGTCGTCAGCACTCCTTCGTGGAGGGTTTCATGACGGCGACCATCCTCTTCTGTGTGGGAGCGATGACTTTTCTGGGCTCGATTCAAGCTGGTCTCGGTGACCCCTCGATTCTATATTTGAAATCCTTACTGGATGGTATCTCAGCCATAGCTCTGGCTTGCACACTTGGTATTGGCGTAGGCTTCTCAGCTTTCTCGATACTGCTCATCCAAGGTGGCCTGGCATTATTAGGCATGTTCTTCGGCGACTTCTTCACAACAGCAATCATCGCCTCTATCGACCTGGTCGGAGGAATCATGCTGATTGCTTTAGGCATCGAAATCATTGGCATACAGAAGATGAAGGTCGCCAACATGCTACCAGCTCTACTGCTGGCCATGCTCTTCGGTTGGTTTTTAGGTTAGCGAGCATTTGCGAATTCAAGTGCCAGTGAGCTCTAGCTTGCACCAGCAAGCTCCGAAGCAGCTGGGGGCTCCTGTAAGCTCGATGCACCAGAGGCTCTAACAAACTGCAAAGCTCCAGCCGCTAGCGAGCACACCCCGAAAACTTCAGAGCTGCAGAGTACCCTCAGCCATCGCTTCGCCAATATCTAGTAGCTCCTGTACCCGTTCGTTAGTCTCAGCCTCAGCATACACCCTGACCAGCGGCTCGGTACCCGAGGGACGCGCCAACAGCCAGGCATCGGATGCGAAGCGCAGCATGATGCCATCGACGCGCTCCAGCTCGACGATTTTCTCCCCAAGAGCATTGAAGGTAGGCAGATAGGCTGAGTAATCCAAGTCGGGCAGCTTGACATAGGTATCAAGAAAGGTGTTTTGCTGCTCAAGGCTGAGCCGCAGGTCGCGGCGGCCGTACTCCAAGACCCCGAGCTCGCTGAGCAGCTCATCGACCAGTTCAGACATGGTCTTTTGCCGCGTTGCCATCATCTCTACCAGCAGCAAGGCCATCAGCAGACCATCGCGCTCCCGCACAAGTTGGGGAATCCCAAAACCACCGCTCTCCTCCCCACCGATTAGCACGTCACCTTTCAGCATCTCTTCATAGACCCACTTGAAACCGATGGGTTTACTGGTCAGCGTCAGCCCCAGGCGCTGGCATTGACGACGAATTAAGTTCGACCCGGCGGAGGTACGCACCACCCGGCCGGTCTGTCCGCGGCTTTCGACCAGATGGGCAATCAGCAGGCTGATGATGCGGTGCGAAGTCACATAGTCGCCCCGGTCATCGATGGCTCCGATGCGGTCGGCATCGCCGTCGGTTATCAGGCCCGCTGCCGCTCCCAGTTCGACGACCTGTGCCGCACCGACGCTGACCCAAGGCATGATGGGCTCGGGATGCAGCCCACCAAAATTGGGGTCATCGGCAGCGTTGACCTCGCTGACTTGAACTCCCATGTTGGTTAGCAAGCCCGCCAGATAACCCCGGCCAGAGCCATACAGCGGGTCTATCACGACAGACAAGTTGGCTTTGCGGATAAGCCCGCTGTCCACGCTGGTCGAGAGGGCCTCAAGGTAGTCGGTTAGGATGTCTGCGTAGCTGAAGCCTGCGCCTTGAAGGTCTCGGGCAGGGGAGGCGGGAGTAGCCGAACGAGCCTGGTCAAATAGTAGAACAGCTCTGGAGAAAGCCGGAGGTTCGGCTTCTTGCAGTAAAGCCTCGACGATATCCGAAAACCAGGCTGGAGAAGCGCCGCCATCGCTCATCCGCAGTTTAACTCCCAGGTATTCAGCGGGGTTATGCGAAGCGGTCAACATGATGCCGCCGATGGCAGAGCGGGTGTGAGCGACTGTCCAGCAGAGGGCCGGAGTTGGGCAGTAACGGTCAGTCACTAGTACATCAAAACCCTGGCGAGCGACAATCTCAGCGAAAAAAGCTGCGAATTTGCCGGCATTTCGGCGGCAATCGTAACCGATAATCAAGGTATTGGAGTTTTCATCAGCGAATTCCGAGGGCTGGACGCCTTGGTCTAACAGTTGCTGATAGGCGCGCGCCGTCGCATCCGCGACTCGAGCCAGAGTCTCAAGGTTAAAACCCTCATCGATGACAGCCCGCCAGCCATCAGTACCGAAGTGTACGTCGCTCACAAATGATTCTGTAGTTGCCATGATTGCTCCCCCTGATAGTAAAGCCAACTGTCAGACAGTATAGCGCTGCTGTATAAAAAAACGAAACCTTCATATGAGCCTAAGGGAGATATCGAACTTAAGGAAGATTCTGTTTAAGTAAATGCCGGTCTTAAGCAAGTTACCGGAACTTGAGTGCTGTAGTATATTTAGTATGAGCCCTATTATTGCACCGTACGCAATAGTGCTCACTTCACAATACCCCATATTTGGCACCAGAGTACACAAAAGCCCTGATAAACGGGGTTAGACAAGAACGGGCAGGGTTGAGCTAATGTCAGATAACCGAAGCTCAGGCAGATCAGGCAGCTATGAGTCGGGCAACTCCGGGTCAGGTAATTCGGAGTGCCAGCCTCGCCGCTGCTGATGGTCTTGTTCACATAGAGTACTATGAGACAAGGCTGACTCTTACTCTATAAAGTCTAGCTTAGTTCTTAATCGCTGATACCAAGGCAAGCTTGAGGCCGAAGATGTTGGAACTCGGGACAGTCATTGAGGATAAGTACGAGATACTGACCCTTCTTGGAGAGGGCGGTATGTCGCGTGTCTATCTGGCGCGTGACCGCCGCTTGAATAAGCAATGGGCAATCAAGGAGATCAAGCAGACCGGTGACCGTAGCCGCGATGAGCTGATTGCCAAGAGCTTTGTCACCGAGGCGAACCTGATGAAGCGGGTCGACCATCCGATGCTGCCGCGGATTGTTGATATCATCCTGCATCAGGGCCAGATACTGGTGGTTATGGACTACATTGAAGGCCAGTCGCTGTCCCGCATTCTCGATGCTTACGGCCCGCAATCGCCAGAGGATGTCGTCGAGTGGGGGATGGAACTCTGCGATGCCTTGAACTATCTACATAACCAGTCACCGCCGATTATCTACCGGGACATGAAGCCAGGTAATATCATGCTGCGGCCGGACGGCACGATCAGGATTGTCGATTTTGGTACTGCCCGGGAGTACCACGAGCAAGCGCTGCCCAGCAAAGTCAGCGATACCACTGTATTAGGCACCCGTGGTTACGCTGCGCCAGAGCAGTTCGGTGGTGTCGGGCAAACCGATGTACGTACGGACATCTACAATATCGGTGCCACTCTCTACCATCTATTGACCGGTATCAACCCGGCTGATCCTCCCTATGAGATGGTGCCGATTCGCCAGGTCAACCCCAACCTGTCTCCCGGTCTGGAGAAAGTCATTGCCAAATGCATCCAGCCAAACCCTGCCATGCGATATCAGAGTTGTGCCGAGCTCTTCTATGCCTTGCAGAACTATGAACAGGCTGATGATCAGTATTATCGTCGGCAGAAACGCAAATTAGCAGCTTTCATCACAGCTGCGAGCTTCACAGTGCTTCTGCTGATGGTCGGAGTAGGCAGCTTGATAGCTAACTATCTGGTGGTGAACCGAACCGTCGAGGGTTTGATGCAACAAGCCCAGTTGGCTTCTGACCCAAGTCAGGCGGAGCGCTTTTACCTGGCGGCAATCGAACTGAAACCTTCGACCTTGCCAGCCTATGCTGGTTTGATTGACCTGTATAAGCAGGATAATGTCTTCAGTGATTCTGAGGAGGAGGTCTTTCAGCGCTTGGTCGTTGACCACCTTAGCGACATGCGCTCGGGTGACCAGGAGTCAGCCTTGTTGAATTACGAGGTCGGTATCCTCTACCTCTATTACTACTCCGCTACGGATGTCGGTCAGACCAGTGCGGTGGTTCGGGCTGGTTATGCCAAGGACTGGTTTGCCTACGCCAGAGGTGTAAAAGGTTTTAACCTGCATGAGAACGCCGACCTGTTCTATCTGGTTTGTGAGGATATCATTCAGGTCTATGGTTTTGAGAGCCGGATGACTTTAACAACAGAAAACTACCAGTTGATCTATGTTGACATGCTGGGAGTCTTAGATCTGGCGGAGTCACAAAACGATATCGTGCGCATTCAAGTTGC
Organism: Coriobacteriales bacterium; assembly: GCA_031256575.1. Taxonomy (GTDB): domain Bacteria; phylum Actinomycetota; class Coriobacteriia; order Coriobacteriales; family UBA8131; genus WQXZ01. The sequence continues at coordinate 1,072 of JAIRQI010000029.1, read as the reverse complement.
CGAGATTGTCTTGAATATGCTCTATGAGTGCCGTTATAGCTTCGAGCATGCCGGAATCACTACCAACCAACAATTCGAGCTGTTCGACCAAGCCCGTAGCTTGCTGCAAAACTCCAACTCACCAACCCTGGAGTACCAGGTGATCAAAGCCAACACCGAACAGTTGATAGTAAACCTCCAGGACTACTTTGAGACCCAAGGAATCAAGCGGAGGTAGCTGTGCCGCAAGTGCTGTTTATCGTCGGGGTTGTTGCCTTACTGCTGGCTTTCGTAGCGCTGGTGGTAACGCTGATGCTGTTTATCCGGTTGAAGATTCCAGCGGTAATCGGAGAGCTGACCGGCCAGACTGCCACTGCTGAGATTGCTCGAATCAGGGCTGAAGGTATCTCTCGCCAAGCCAAAGGCCGATCGCTGCAAAGCATCATCGGCCAAGAAACCGGCAGCGGCTCTTTTGATCTACAGAAGCTTGGGCTGCAAACCTCCGGGAGGTTATCAACAGGCTTTAGTGGGGAGGGGGTAGAGTCGCACCCTTTGAATCCTGCTCCGTCACAATTAAGTATTCCGACTACTCAGGCAGCTTGGGCCGAGCCGATGACCGAGTTATTGACAGAGCACCGAACGATGGCTGAACCGATGACCGAGCTACTGGAAGCAAACACTGTTTGGGTCGAACCGATGACCGAGCTTCTGAAAGAAGACCCGGCAAAATGACCTTCTTGTTGATGGCCAACCCAGTTTCCCATATGATAGAATCATCCGAAGAGAGCGCAGTATCCTGTAGGGATTAGGCTGACCACTGGCAGCTATATGAGAGGGAAGGTATATAAAGCATGGAAGGTATCGACTACCTGCCGCTGGGCAGCATCGTCATTGTCCGCGGGGCAATCAAGAAGACCATGGTCATCGCCCGCGGCCTGGCCGCGAACCTGGGCGGTGAGACAGCAGTCTTTGACTATGGCGGCTGTCTGTACCCCGAAGGCCTGATGGGCGACCAGATCATGTACTTTAACCATGCTGATATCGCCAAGGTGGTGTTTCAGGGCTTCAGCGATGAAGACAACGAGCTGATGGT
>JAIRQI010000141.1 GCA_031256575.1 Coriobacteriales bacterium | reverse complement strand
GCAGTAGCTGTGGAGATGAGCGGGCACGACCTGAAGTGGCAGAAGTTCTGGGATATCGCCTTTACTGTCGGCAGCTTTGTACCTGCCCTGCTGTTTGGAGCCGCTATTGGCAATGTCATTCAAGGAGTAGCTCTAGATGCTGCTGGCGACTACCGCGGAGGCTTTTTCTCACTGCTAAACCCCTTCGCCCTACTTTGCGGCGTGATGAGCCTAGTTGCCTGTATCACTCAGGGCGCTGCTTGGCTGGCTTTGAAGGCTCCGGAAGGCAGCGAGCTGCATGCTCGGGCTAGCAAGATGCGTTCGCTTTTTCAGATTGCTGAGTTTGTCGTATTCACCCTGGCTGGCGTGTGGTTCTTGTTTATTGTCATGCCCCAATTCGGCGCTGACCGGGTAGCAATGCCTCTTTCTTATGTGTTTGCAGCACTTTGTGTGGTTGGTTGGTTTGTGTCACGTTTCTTCATTGCTAAGAAGAATGACCTGATGAGCTTTTTAGCTGTCAACCTGGTACCGGTTTGCTTGATTGGCATGACAGCAGCCTCGCTGTTCCCGAACCTGATTCCAGCTGCTGCTAACCCCCAAGGAGTCTTCACCTACTTCATCATTCCAGGCGCTGCTATGCCGGAGCTGTCGTTGACCATATTCAACTCGTCGAACTCAGAGTTGACCTTGTTGATAATGACCATCATCACCTGCATCGGCTTGCCGCTGGTCTTGATTTATCACGTAATTCTGTACCGCATCTTCCGTGGACGCATTCGTGAAGAAGAAATCAGTCAAGGTTACTGACTGAGGTGATATAGGGGAGGATTAAGAAGAGGCGGCTAACCAGCCGCCTCTTCGGCTTGTATCTCAACCCTTCATGCTGTCCTGCTTGGTGGCTTGGTTATTGATAGCGATAATTTGTTTATTGCATCAGCTTTACTTAACTGAGTGAAAGCTGTCGATTTTCTCAGCTAGCCAGGTTTCTATAACTGCTTGGCGGTTTATTGCGAGGCGCTCAGCCTCTGCATCGAGAGAGTTAATCATCCATTCTGGTAGATCAACGTTGACTTTTCGGGTTTTCCGATTGGGTTGGCGCACTGAAGATAGGTCAAGGTATTCAACGATATCTTTCTGACCGTCATCAAAAATACGATCGAAATCCTCAGCTTTTATTGATTTGACCATAGAGATCGACCTCCTGCTTCCTTGAACGACGAGCTGAAATGATACGACGATTGGTGCCTTGTCACCGGCAACCAGCATCAGGCTTCTATCTTACCAGCACCGATTCAGTAGCCGTGTTCGTCTAACCAGTCTATGATGGCTTGGCGGATTGCTTGGTCGGTCTTGGCGGAGATGGCTTTGTGGCGGATTGGTTGTTTGTCCAGGTCAGCCAGGTAAGCGGGTAGTGAGCCGGTCTTGTACTCAGTTTGCATCATGGTGGCTAGCTGTGACCCTGTGAGTGATGCTATCTCTTCGGGTAAAGCTTGCTCGGGGCTTAGTCCGTTGAGTGCACGGTAGACATCCTCAACGAACTTCACCCAGTGTGCAGTGACTGTTATCAGAACTGCTTGTTCGGTGCTTGGACGTAGCCGCTCAGCTACTTTCCATGCTACAGCAGTATGCGGCTCTAAAAGATAGCCGGTTTCTCGAAAGACCTCTCTAATGGTACTGAGGCTGTCTTCGCTGCTCACCCAATCCGCACAAAAGACCTGCTGCAATGCCGCAAAAGTCTGGCTATCTACCTGAAACTTGCCTTTGCTTGCCAAGTCAGCCATCCATTGTCGAATCAGCAGGGGGTTTCGCCCATTCAATTCAAAGAGTAGGCGCTCCAGGTTGCTGGATACCAGAATGTCCATGGAAGGTGAAGGAGTCAGCTTAAATGGTCGGTCAGAAATATCGTAGACTCCGGTTTTCAGAAAATCGGTCAATACGTGATTGTCGTTGCTGGCACAGTACAGATGGCTGATGGGAACGCCAAGCTGGCGAGCATACCAAGCCGCTAAAATGTGTCCGAAGTTGCCTGTGGGCACGCAGACATCGATTTTATCCCCAGGTAAAAGCGAACCTGTGGCGGCTAGCCTGGCGTACGCGCTGACGAAATAGACCACTTGGGGCAGTAGGCGTCCCCAGTTGATGGAGTTGGCTGACGAGAGCCGGACCCCTCGCTCAGATAAGGTCGCAGCGAAGGTTGGGTCGTCGAAGATGGCCTTGACTGCCTTCTGGCAGTCGTCGAAATTGCCTTCGACACCGACAGCACCGACATTTTGGCCAGCCAGCGTGGTCATTTGGCGCTTCTGGATATCACTGACTCCGTCTTTTGGGTAGAAAACGATGACAGCGGTGTGCGGCCGGTCTTTGAAACCTTGTTGAGCCGCCGGGCCGGTGTCTCCGGAAGTGGCTACCAGAATCAAATGCAGGGGTATTGCGTTGTCTTGGCTAGACTGAAGGGCAACGCTGAAGAAATGCGGCAGGCATTGCAGGGCCATATCCTTGAAAGCCGATGTCGGCCCATGCATCAGCTCCAGCAGAAAGGTTTGCGGAGCGGCCTCGACCAGCGGGGCGACCTCTGGAGCAGTAAAATTCTCACCATATGATGCCTGCATCAGGACTTCAATAGCTGCATCTGGATAGTCAACGCCAAAGCAATGGTAGATGAAGGTGGCTTGGCTGGCATAAGGGTGCTTGGCCAACTCAAGGATTTCTGCCATGGTCAATTGAGGTATGGTTTGCGGGACGAAGAGTCCGCCGCCTGTAGCCAGTCCCTGGATGATTACTGTGGAGAAGGGCAGCGGTTCAGCTGTTTGGCCTCGAGTATCTATGTAGCCGTTTTGATATGCGGGGTGTGCTGGCGATTCAATCATCGGAGTTTAACCCTTCTTTTATGTGGTCTTTCAGATACGCTTGGCTTTTAAGCGCAAGGCATTGCCCATCACTGTCAGCGAGCTGATGCTCATAGCCAGAGCCGAGATAATTGGGTTCAGCAAGGGGCCGCCAAATATGTAGAGCAGGCCTGCGGCAATCGGGATTGCTACCGTGTTGAAGGCGAAGGCCCAGAAGAGGTTCTGCTTGATTGCCCTCAAGGTCAAGCGCGAGAGTTCGATGGCTCGTGGGACATCTGTGGGGTCACTGCGCATCAAGACGATGTCAGCCGATTCGATGGCGATATCGGTGCCGCTGCCAATAGCTAGCCCGAGGTCAGACTCAATCAGGGCTGGAGCATCATTGATGCCATCGCCAACCATGGCGACGCTTTGTCCTGAGTTACGCAGCTCAGCTACTTGGGCAGCCTTGTCTCCGGGCAGCACTTCAGCCACCACGGTCTCGATACCTAGCTGGCGGCCGATAGCTTGGGCTGTACGCTGGCTGTCTCCCGTCATCAGTATCACCTGCAGGCCTTTTTCATGTAGGCGTTCTATTGCCGCCTGAGCAGTTGGTTTGACTGAGTCAGCCAGTCCCAAGATGCCCGCCAGCTCATTATCTACAGCGACATACACCGCAGTCTTGCCTTCGCTGGTCAAGCCGTCAATCAGACTGGAGAAGCCACTGACATCTACCAATGCTTCTTGCATGAATAGAGCATTGCCTACGAGAATCTGAAACTCGTTGATGTTGGCTTGGACCCCCTTGCCAGGCACCGCGACGAAGGTCTGAAGTGGCCAGAGGGTCAGGTTCTGCTCCTCAGCGGCTTGTACTACTGCTTTGGCTAAGGGGTGCTCAGAGTCACGCTCCACCGAAGCTGCCAGGCTTAAGACCATATCGGAGTCGCTTTGCACCAGAGCTTGCATGGCTGAGTCATCGCCTACCAGCTGCAAGAGCAAGCTGTCTAGGTTGGGCTCGGAGTTTGTTGGTGGGGCTGGCGCGGGGGTGATGGCTTGGCATGCAGCGGCGATAGCAGGTAGGTTTGTTGTAGTGGTGGTTGCCTGTGTCGGCTCGTTGGTTGTTGCTTGGTTTGGCGCGACCGCGGTGGCCTGGCCGCCTGGCGCAGCGGCGGCTTGACTTGGCGCGGCGGCAGCTTGACTTGGCTCTCTGCTTGCGGGTAGGGTTAGCGTAGCGGTGGCTTGGCATGCTGCGGAAGTGGCTAGCTGTTTCGGCTCGCTTGTAGCAGCCAAAATGTCGCTAGTCCTGGCTGCCTCAGCCAGTTTGCTCCAACGTGAGAAACCCGCTGCTGGTATTACTTCAGTCAGTGTTGGCCGGCCTGTGGTAACGGTTCCGGTCTTATCCAAAACCACAGTATCGATGTTCCCGGCCTTCTCTAGAGCCTCCCCACTTCGAATCAGAATGCCTAACTCGGCCCCTTTTCCGGTACCTACCATGATGGCTACCGGGGTTGCCAACCCTAAGGCACAGGGACAGGCGATGACCAAGACCGATATCAGAATATTCATGGCAAACGACAAGGCATCGGTGTTCTCTGGCAAGCCGATTACTCCGAAGCGAGCCGCCAGGTACCAAGCCAGAGCGGCCAGCACAGCAATGATGCAGACTACAGGCACAAAGATTCCAGCAACGCGGTCGGCCAGGCGGGCGATTGGGGCTTTGCGGCCCTGGGCTTCCTCCACTGCAGCGACAATCTGGGAGAGAGCGGTGTCGGCTCCAACCTTCTCGGCTACAAAGCGCAGTGAGCCAGTCGTATTCAAGGTGGCTGCGAATACCGAGTCGCCGACGGTCTTATCCACAGGAAGACTCTCTCCGCTGAGGATGCTCTCGTCAACCGCGCTGACGCCCTCGATAATCTGCCCGTCGACCGGAATTCGCGCCCCGGGGCGTACCAAGACGATGTCGCCAGGCTCAACCTGGTCGATTGGAGTTTCAATCTCGCGCTCGTCGCGCAGCAGCAGGGCCGTCTGGGGAGCCAGGCGCATCAGCGTCTTGATGGCCTCGCTAGCTCGCCCTTTGCTCATCGCTTCGAGGTTTCGTCCCAGCAGAATCAGGGTGATGATGGTAGCCGCCGCTTCAAAGTACAGGCTATGCACCAGATGGTGGCGGCCGAGGTAGATTGCGCAGGTGTTGACCGTGCTGAAAATCAATGCTGCGCTGGTACCCAGGGCAATCAAGGTGTCCATGCTCGGAGACAGGGCAATCAACGCCTTGAATCCGTCGATGTAGAAGCGATAACCGATTGCAACAGCAACCAGGCAGAGTAGCAGTTGGGTCAAAGCGTTTGCCAGAGGCTGGCTGTTCGGGTGTAAAAAGTCAGGGTAAGGCAGAGTGACCGCAGATGGCAGCATGGGCACCATCGCCAGGTACAGTAAAGGCAAGGTGACTAGCACCGCAAAAGCGAATTTTATCCAACCGCGCCGTAGCTCCTGGCTGTGATAGGCTTGGTCTGCTGCCAGCGAATCTGATAGAGATGTGGATAAGGGCTGGTAGCCCAGCTTCTCGATGGCCTGGCGCATGGCATCGATGTTGGTCAGATTGCGGTCGTAACTGACGATAGCCTTTTCACTGGCGTAGTTGACTGTGGCCTCGATGACTCCACTCAGCTTGAGCAGGGTCTTTTCGATGCGCTGGGCACAGACCGCACAGGTCATGCCACCAATCGGTATGCTGATAGTTGTTGCCATGAGTTTATTCTAGTCTTTGCAGGTGGTCACTGTCGAGTGAGGATGATTGCGATGTGGCGGAGAG
>JAIRQI010000065.1 GCA_031256575.1 Coriobacteriales bacterium | reverse complement strand
TCTTCGAGCAATTCCCGTTGCCGTGAGTTCAAGTGCTTGGGCACCTGCACCTCGACGTGGGCGAAAAGGTCGCCACGAGACTCGCGATGGATGCGTGGCAGGCCAAAATCGCGGATTTTGATAACCTGGTCGTTCTGACAGCCAGAAGGTATCTCCAGCTCGACCTTCTCCCCAGGCAAAATCCCATCGATGGTGATGGAAGCTCCTAGTGCTGCTTGGGTAATCGAAGCCTCAACCAGGGTGTGCAGGTTGTCGCCATCGCGTTGGAAGCGAGGGTGGGTCTCGATGCGCACCGTGACTATCAGGTTGCCAGCGCTGGCTCCGTGCAGGCCGGCCTCGCCAAAGCCGGAGAGGCGCAGCTGCTGGCCATCGCGGATGCCTTTGGGAACCTCGATTGTGACGTGTTGGCGGTCGGGCAGACGGCCCTGGCCTTCGCAATCCGGGCAAGGGATATCGATGCTCTCACCGGTACCGTCACAGTCTGAACAGATGCTCTGGGTCTGCATCTCCCCGAGAAAAGTCTGCTGGACACTGATTACCCGACCACTGCCGTGGCAGTGCGGGCAAGAGACAGTCTGGCCTTCGGGGCCGATGCCTGAGCCGCTGCAGGTCTCACAGGGAGCCAGCCGGTCGTAGACGATTTCTTTTTTTACCCCGAGGGCGACTTCTTCTAGGTTCAGCTTCAAGCCGACACCCATGTCGCGGCCTTCTCGGCGCATGGCTGCCCTGCCGTAGCTGGACCCACCGAAGAACTGACTGAAGATATCACCCATGCCAAAACCAGAACCGAAGAGGTCGCTGAAGTCGACATACTGGTAGCCGCCGTTACTGTTACCGACTGTGCCAAAGCGGTCGTACTGGTTGCGCTTGGAGGTATCAGACAAGACATCAAAGGCCTCAGACAGTTCTTTGAAGCGGTCTTCAGCGTCTGGAGCTTTATTTACATCCGGGTGTAACTCACGGGCTTTTCTGTAGAAGGCTTTCTTTATCTCGGCTTCAGTCGCATCCCTATTGACGCCAAGCACATCATAGTAGTCGGGCACAGGCGTCCTTCCTATACTCGCATGAAGCCCAGGTTTAAGCGGGCTACACTATCCAAGGCGGCTAAGGCCCGCCGATATTCCATGCGCGTCGGCCCCAACAAGCCGATAATCGCTGTCTGGCCGATTGTCCGACGAGCCATCAAGGAATAGCCGACCAGAATGCCACTGCTTTCCAAGCCGATTAAGATGCTCAAATCGGCTGCTTCTAAACCAGTTTCAAGCATCCGCACCAGGCTGTCCTGCTCCTCAATCATTGTCATCAGGGGTACCAGCTTGCTGGCATCGCGAAACTCCGGTTGGGTCATTAATCGGGATAAACCCCGAACCACCAACCCGACACTGGCCTCCCTATCCCAGAAAAGGGCAAGTAAACCAGTTGATTCTGAAAGTGTCTCCAGTACCTGGCGGACGCGGGCCAAACCAGTCAAAGGCACCAGTTGGCCGGAGCTGGCCTCACCGAGCGGCTCCGCCTCGGTGACGCTGTTCGTCTCCATCAGCGAAAGCGGTCTGAGCAGCAGATGATTGACAAAATAGCGGTAGCCCTGGTTGGTCGGAATCCGGCCAGCGGAGGTATGGGGAGCAAAAGCCAGACCGGCTGTCTCCAGCCCCAATAACTCGTTTCGGATGGTTGCTGCAGAGACTCCAGGTAGATAGCGCTCAGCCAGTACCGAAGAGCTGACTGGCAGGGTGGTCAAGACGTGCTCATCCACCAGAGCATTCAACACCCGTGTGCGCCTGACACTCAGCAATTTTATCCTCTCGATATTCCACTTTGTGTGGAATGGTTTTCCAAAGATAATAACAGGCAGACAAACTATTCGTGTAAACTGCTGCTAAACGTCACAAAAGTGTTGCGTGGATTTTAACCTTACAGAGCTTAGAGCTATTCGATTTATCTTTATAAAATCTTCGAAATTCTGCCTTGACCTTGACATTATGGTAGGGATTATGATGGTCTCAAGGTTAACCAAATACAGTCGCATGCGCCATTAAGGAGTGTGAAATGTTCAAGATTGGGGAGTTTTCTCGCCTGGCTAATATCAGTGTGCGGATGCTCAGGCACTACGACAAGTTGGGCTTGCTGGTACCGCAGATAGTCGATTTGAGCAACGGTTATCGTTATTACCCGGCACAGCAGCTGGCCCAAGCCAACCGTATCCAGCAGTTGAAGGCCCTGGGCTTTGCCCTGGCTACCATCAAGCAAATGCTGGAAGCTGAGGACGACTCAGACATCGAAGCTTACTTTGCGAACCGCCAAACCGAGCTGGAGCGCGAGCTAACCGACTTGAGATTTCAATCAACCATGCTGTCGAAAGCCCGACAGATTATCAGAAAGGATACATCAATCATGAATTACAGCGTTGTGTTAAAAGAGATACCGGCCCGCCATGTGATGTCTTTGCGCGATACCATTCCCACCTACTCCGACGAACGCCTGCTCTGGGAACGCCTCTCCGAAATGAAGCAGGACCAGCAGGTAACGATTGCCGACCCAGCCTATGGCATCACCATCTTTCACGATGAGGAGATGCGGGAGTCTGACTATGATGTCGAGGTCCAGGTTTCTATCGAAGGTAATTATGTGGATAAGAACGCGGTGAAGTTCTTTGATATGCCTGCCGTACAGGTAGCCTCAGTGACTTTCAATGGAGAGTTCGAACAAACCCCCTTTGTCATGGAAGCCTTAGGCAACTGGATTGAAGCCAATGGTTACCAAATCAGTGGGCCGATGTTCAATATCTCCCACGTCTCGCCGTCCCAAGACCCCGACCCCAATAACTGGGTGACGGAGTCCTGCTATCAAGTGAGCAAGGGTAACTAGTAGTTGTCGTTTAGGGGGTTGGTGGCTTGGGTGTGTAGGACCTTACACTTGTTGAGGTCAGCTAAGCCACCAGCCCCCAGATACGCCGAAAGACCTCGTTGCCTAGTAACCATCCGTGTTCTGTAAAACGCAAAAACCCGTTCTTCTGCTCTAGAAGCTGTAAATCTACCAGCTGCTGTAGACAGCCAGATGCGTCTGGGAGTTCTTGGCAGGTCTGTTCTACTAGAGCCTCTGGTGCACCTTCTAGCAAACGCAAGCGCAGCATCAAGTCTTCGGCAGCCTGCTCTCGCGGGTCCAGCTTTTCAATAATGCCTTGCTCGGAGTAGCGGTAACGGCTGCCTGCTGCCTGATACATGCCAACAGCTCCCCGACCCAAACCCAGATAGGGCTGGGCTGTCCAGTAGGCCCGGTTATGCCTGGACTGGTACCCTGAGCGAGCATAGGATGCTATCTCATAATGCTCGTAGCCTTGGCCTTCCAGGTAATCCGCCGCTGCTTCTAGCAGCTCAGCCTGCTCGTCATCACTGGCGATGCTTGTCTTGCCTTGGGCGACCGCTTCAAACAGTGCGGTATCTGGCTCCAAAGTCAGTGGATAAACGCTGATGTGGGGTATCCCTAAGCTCACTGCCCGCTGGAGGTTGGCCAGCAGGCTCTTGACTGTTTGCTCTGGGATTCCAGAAATCAAGTCGATGCTTGTATTCTCGAATGTCTCAACCAGCGACTTGATTGCCTGGATAGCCTGGGTGCTGTTATGAATACGGCCCAATGCGGCCAGCTCTTGGTCTGAAAAGCTCTGGACACCGAGTGAGATGCGGTTCACCCCGTTGTCTTTCAAGACTGTTATGAACCTGCTGTCTACAGAATCCGGGTTGGCTTCGACTGTGAACTCCAGGACTGGAATATCAAT
>JAIRQI010000156.1 GCA_031256575.1 Coriobacteriales bacterium | reverse complement strand
GCGAAGGGCGTGGTAGGGCTCACATAATGCAGCCAACCAAACTAGTCATGCTCTTTTTCTGTACTCGCAATACGAGTAACTATAGTCGTTTCGGTGTTGCTATTATCAATCCTTAGAAGCCATGTAAAAGAAGCTAGGCTACAGTTACATAGCAGTCTTTCTGAGTGTTTATTATCAAGTGGGGTGTCTTGGTCATGCAGGAAGGTTAAGTGGTTGTCCCCAAATTTGGCAATCTTATGAGACAGTGTCAAGCTGGCAGGTTCGGGAGCCTATTCTGATAGAAACTCTACCAAGCGTGACAACAGTTCAGTCATCTTATCGGAATCAACTACTCCTATGCGTTTCACCAGTTTATGGCGAGGAATCGCAACTATCTTGTCAAGCATTATGAAGCTGTCAACGAATAAACCATTCGTACTGCTTTTTGGCAATGGCACTCGGTAATCGGCACCCGAAGCATCTGTCAAGTGAGACGTAACTAGGCATGTAACGACAGACTCATTGTCAGAGAAACGATCTGACTGGATGATGAGAGTTGGGCGTGGTTTTGATGCATAACCGGTTTCTGCACCTATCCACAGCTCACCCCTATTCATGGAGGTACTCGTCAGAGATAGCATTGATGTAGGCTTGATACTCAGGGTGCATCTGGTCGAAGTCCTTGATGGATGCTAGTGGCGAGTTAATGTCTAGAGGTATTCGCTGCTCCTTGGCTATACGGGTAACAAACATCCTAACTGCGTCTCCTAGACTAAGTCCATACTCTCCAGCTACCAGCGAGGCTTGTTCTTTAATCTCGACTGGTACCCTTGCGGCTACCTGAATTGTTCTCTGTGGTGTGGTCATAATGCTTCCTTTGCCACGTATTGCCATCATTCATAAGTGTATTGTACCATTCACTGGTGTCCCAGAATGACTGAGGTGTGGAATACTGGTCTTTCGTAATTCCCCGTATCTCTAGATATTGCTGTTTTAGTTTTGACAATGATAGTTGAACCAGCTTGTGATTCACGGAGGTTGCAGGTTACTTGATTCGCATCTTTGGCTTAGTAGACATCCCGGCGATGACCATCAGCTATTTCGATAATGATTAGCTGATCATCTACGATATCAGTGATAAAACGATGACTGCCAATCCGATACCGCCAGCTGCCTTTGTGCTCACCTACCAGCGGTTTTCCTATGGAGTATGGGTCCGTATAACCATCTAGGTTCTTACCAATCCAGGAATAGAGTATCCTGGCTACTAATTTGTCGAGTTTTGATAGTTGCTTAATGGCATCTTTCGAATACCGGACTGAAAACACTAGACTAGACCTAGCTCTTGGCCGGCTTCGGTATGCGAGTAAGTAATTGGATCCTTGTCGAACTCAGCTTTGGCCTGCTCATATCCTCAGTATCGACTGGTGTATGTTCAGCAGTTGATAGTATACAACAGCATTGAATAAACAGAACAGTCTTTTAAATTGGTTGTACTTACTATCAACAATACAAGGTCTTCTCCACAGACTGATCCTGTTCATGCATCCGCAATAACAAGCATTCTGATAGATATGGTGATTTGTGAGCAGCCGTGCCTGTAGGTACCAGCTTATTGCATCAAAGAAGTACCACGAGCTTTCAAATAGTCTCCTAGAACCATTTCTAGTGCCGAGAAGGTACGCTGTTTAATCCTAGAGTCTTTAACCAAAGTACTACCCCAAAATGGTTAATTATCTCCGTAATGACCTTTACATTGTGAGATCTCGACAGCTTCATTACCGGTAAGTCGGTAGACTAAGCGGTTTTTATCATCAATGCGGCGTGACCACCACCCAGACATATCATTTCTTAATGGCTCAGGCTTTCCGATACCATCATGACCGTTTCGTTCAATGTCCTCAATCAGATTGTTTATTCGTTTTAAGGTCTTTTTGTCTTGCCCTTCCCAGTAGATATAGTCGCTCCATCCGGTTTCTGTAAAGTTGATCTTCATTTTTCCATCGCCCGTAATTCATCAAGTGTTTTTGTGACGAATTTCTCTTCATTTGCTTCTTGAATAGATTGGCGTAAAACCGCCATGTTCGTGGAGCTATAAAAAGGGTCGGCCACGAGGGAAAGCTCAAAAGGAATTTTTCCTTGCCGTAAAGACTGACGCACGAAAATATTGAACGCCGATGACATATTCAAGCCTAACTCGTTGAAAAAGACCTCGGCTTGTTCTTTCAGTTCCTTATCAATTCTGATATTCAGATTCGTTGTTTCAGCCATGATACATGCTCCTTTCTGCCATCCTATCATTCACTAAGAGTATAGTGGCATATATTACGCGCAATGTAAATACATTGCGCGTAATATATGCCAATCTGCAAACAAAGCTCAATTGACTATCAATAGCATAAGGTCTTGTCCTCAGGTTAAACTCGACCTAGGAGTCCGATGATTAGTTAGCAGTCTGATAAGTTTGGTGATTTGGGAGTATTGCATTATACTCGGGAAATAGTTAGCTTTTAGTAGCATTGGAGTTGAGGGAGGACATGATGGAACAAGTCACTGCCTTGCGAAATCGCTCAGTCGTAGGTTACATAAACTCAACGATCGATTCAGCTTTACTCTCACTATCCACTCCTTGAGCTTCCAGAATGCATAGAGGGGATTATCGTGGTTTTGGAAGAATAACACACAATGATTCTCGTCCAGCTTTACCATTCTTACACCTTGTAGAGAGAATTTCTGTTTGTATTGTGAAAATGATTATCATAACTCCGAGTGATACTTGGAGGTTGCTATGTGCCTGAATAGAAGCCTAGTTCAGCTAAAGCCAGCAACTGGCGTTTGCAGTACAATTATTCGTAAGAGAGTCATCAATCAGAGCAAAGCTTGAACTCTTTGCAGAAATCATCGAAGCTTAGGAGGTAACAATGAGCACAGTAGCCGGAACATGGACTATCAAGATTAAGACCCCGATGGGTGAAATGGTGGGCGTCTGGGTTTTTGAAGAAAACGCTGATGGTACCTGGGGCGGAACGAATTCTGCCATGGGTAACACCTCACCGTGGGACAGCCTGGCAGTAGAAGGCAACCAATTCCAAGCCCAATACACGATGGAATCACCCATGGGTAAGATGTCCGGTGGGGTTCAAGGTGTTTATGATGCAGATAGCGACACAATAAGTGGAGTAAACATCAGCAGCATGGGCAATGCCGACTTCACTGGTGCGCGGTCGTAAGTACCCTACATCAAGTCGTAGGGGTCGATGTCGACGGAGCGGCTGACACCGGGCACAGCTTTCACACTACTCAGGCAGCCATTTAGCCATGCTGGTAAGTCTGAGCCAATCGGAGCCTTGACCAATAAATGCCAGCGATGCTGGCCTTGCCGCCGCGAGATTACACAAGGACTTGGGCCGAGCAGTTTATAGGTATCCGGCAAGTCTGCTCGAAGGTGTAAGGCCAGTTCGCTGGCAAGCTCTGTAACAGCTTTCAACTCCCTACCCCAGACAAGTATGTTAGCCAAGCGAGCATAGGGCGGATAAGCAAATTCTTGCCGTAGTTCACGTTCTTCGCTGAAAAGCAGTTCTCGGTCATGTTGTGCTGCCGCTTGAATAGCCAGATGCTCCGGCCAGTAAGTCTGGACGATGACCTGCCCGTCCTTCTCCGCACGACCAGCCCTGCCAGCTACCTGTTCAAGTAGTTGGTAGGTTCGCTCAGCAGCCCGAAAGTCTGGCAGCTTTAAGGCGGTGTCAGCAATCAGCACGCCGACCAGCGTGACTTCCGGAAAATCCAAGCCCTTGGCAATCATCTGGGTTCCCAGCAAAACCCCTCGCTCGGCAGCCATAAACTCGTCCAGGCACTTCTCGTGCCCATATCGGCCACGCGTGCTGTCCGCGTCCATGCGGACGATGGGCGTCCCAGCCGGCAGCAAAGCCTGCAGCTGGTCGTAGGCATACTGAGTGCCGGGCCCGAGCTGCCGCAAATACGGCGATTTGCAATCCGGACAGACCGCCGGTACCGGATGCTCGGCTCCGCAATGATGGCAAATTAGCCGCGGCGGACGCTCATGAAAAGTCAGCGAGGTCGAACAATCCTCGCACATTGGCACATAGCCGCAATCCCGACAAAGCAAAAACGTCGCATAACCCCGCCGGTTCAGCAACAGCACAGCCTTCTGCCCCTGCTCGATGGTCTGCAGCAGGGCCTCGCGCAGGGGAGTAGAAAACATAGTCTTATTACCCGACTGAAACTCCCGGGTCAAATCGACTACCGTAATCGGCGGCAGCGGGCGGCCATTGGGACGCTCCGGCAGTGTCAAAAGCTGCATCTGCCCGCGCTCCACGGCAGCCAATGCTTCCAACGAAGGGGTCGCACTGCCCAAAACCAGCAGGGCATTATTGATACACGCCAGTTGGTTTGCCACATCGCGACTGGTATAACGGGGAGAAGACCCTTGTTTGTAGGAACCTTCATGCTCTTCGTCGATGATAATCAAACGCAGGTTCTCGACCGGAGCAAAGAGGGCGGAGCGGGCGCCGACTGCGACCCGGGCGGTTCCGGAGCGCAACAAATCCCACTGGTCAAAGCGCTCACCGGCTGACAACCGGGAATGCAACACCGCCACCAGCTCACCGAAGCGGGCTCGGAAGCGGGCCACCGTCTGAGGAGTCAGAGAGATTTCCGGCACTAGGACGATGGCAGTGCCTCCCTCTCCCAGCACTTGCCGGATAGCCTGCAGGTAGACCTCGGTCTTACCCGAACCAGTGATTCCATCCAGCAGAATCGGCTGAGCAGCGTAGCCGGTATCGCCAGCCAGGCCACTACCGCTACCAGTGGTACCGCTAGAATCGCCAGCCAAACCGCCGCTCGAACTCCCAGTATCGCTAGCACTGCCAACATCGTTGGTACGACCTGCATCACCTGCCACCTCGCCATCAGCACTACCAGCACCACCCGTCACCTTGCTTAGACCAGCCAAGGCCCGTTTGATTGCCTCTAGCGCTTCTCGCTGTCCAGCTGTCAGGTCTACGATATCCGGGCTGACTGGCAGTTTGGGAGTCTGTCCACGCAAGCGGCGGCGGCTCTCGATGACCACGACTCCCTGTTTCTCCAAGGTCTTCAAGCTTGTTGAAGCATTCGAAACCGCCAGCCCCAACTCAGAAACGCGCAGCTCACCGGCTTGCAGTGCCGACAGAATGGCTCTCTGTTTAGCGGCATTGGAGCGCGGAGTGTAAGCTTGGCCGGCTGCGCTCAACCGTACCCAACGGTCGTCAACCGGCCCGACCTGTGAGCTGGTCAACCCCCAGTTGCCTGCTGCGTCCTTCTTCAATCGGGCAGCCGAACCGGGAGGGGTCAAGAGCTTGATAGTCTCACTTAATGGGGATAAGTACTCCCGGCTAATCCATTTCGCTAGCTCTAATTGCTTAGCGGTAAAGAAAGGAGTAGAGAGTACATCACGCAGTGTCTTAATCTTAGAAGTATCAAGCTCAGAAGATGGCTGTTCAGAGATACTGGCCACATAACCCAAAGCTGGGCGGTTGGCGAAATCTACTAGCACAGAACAACCAACAGCAGTCTGAGCTGCTAAATGTTCAGGTATCAGGTAGTCGAAAGGTGTATCGAGGGAGCGGGTGGGAATATCCAGGATTACTTGGGCATAACGGCAGTTACTCGGGTCGTTCACCGCATGCTCACCACTTCCAGAGCCTGGGGATGAATCTCGATATCAAAATGCCAATCACCGTTTTCGGTCAGCAAGCCCTCGAGTTTCTCCCCATCTATCTGGGCAGCAATCGGCGCGTTGAGGTCCAAGCTGATTTTGGTAGCTTTGCGGGTCTCAAAGAGTTTCAGGCTCTCGTGGGTGCCACGGGCGATGCGGGTCAGTGAGTACAAGGCCACCGGTGTCGAGGTATCAGC
>JAIRQI010000084.1 GCA_031256575.1 Coriobacteriales bacterium | reverse complement strand
CGACTTCACGCAGAAGCCGACCAAGTTCCTCTCCCATTGGACTACTCCTTTCCATGGGGTTACCAGAATATACTCATTGTAGCGGCTTGCATCCAGATAGGCGAGTGTCAGCCGCCGATATTCAACTATTCGTTGGTCTATCACGAGCCTACTCCAGCGGTCTCTCATGTAAAGAAGACCGGGGGCTAATCATTTTTGCTAACAAAACCATCTGAGTGCTTCTGGAATCGGGCATAGTAGCACTACTTTGTTCAGCAAATTGAAGCTTTTCTGTCGCTGTGTTACAACAGTACTCAAATTTGCTTCACCACCAAAGCGTCCAAACAGACCCTTGTACAGGAGGAGAAAAAGATGGCAAGAATCACACCAAAAGACAATTTCTTGAAACTGGCGGCTGGAGGGCACCCGGAGTATGTGCCTTTCTACTCAATGATGGGAATCGGCGGCGAGGAGATATGCGTCAAGTCGGCGATGGTCGGCATCACTGAAAGCGAAGGTAGCTTTGGCGACCCAAGCTTCAAGGACATGTGGGGCGTCACCTACGTATCCAGCCCTGAAACCGCCTTTGCGGTAATGCCGGAACCCGGCAATTTCATACTAGAAGACATCACCAAATGGGGAGATGTCATCAAGGCCCCGAAGTTCAAGCAGGACATCGACTGGGACATCATGGCTAAAGCCGACCTGGAGAGAATCGACCTCGACCGCAACGAGCAAGCGCTCTCGGTAGGCACCTTCTACCAGCCATTCCAGCAGCTGATGGCTTTCATGGGCCACACCGAGGGCCTGATTGCCATGTACGAGGAGCCGGATGCCGTCAAAGAGCTGATGGACTACATGAGCTCGCTGTTCGAGCCCTACTACGAGAAGATGTTAGATGCCTACCAACCAGACATCTGGAGCATCGGCGACGATACCTGCACCGAGATGGAACCGTTCTTCTCCGTAGAAATGTACCGCGAGTTCTTTAAGCCAATCTATATGCGGATGGCTAAGCCTGCCATCGAGCGCGGACTGCCAATCATCTTCCACATTTGCGGCATGATTGAGCCTTTCGTGCCGGAAATGCTGGACTTCGGTGTGCAATACATCGAGCCGACCCAAGAATCCAACGACATCAACGCCCTGAAAAAGCTCTACGCTGGCAAAGCCTCCTTCATCGGCGGCTACGACTGGGGCCGCCACGTCCCCGCCAACTACCCCGACTTCAGCGAAGAGGCCATCCGCCAAGACGTCCGCGACACCTTCGACAAATACAGCGCCGGCGGCGGATGGGGCATGTTCGCCTGGCCAATCAGCTACCTGGGAGACACCGCCATCGAAGAGGTCAAGAAAATCATCTGGAACGAGAGCTACACCTACGGCCGCAAAGTCTACGGCTACCAGGACTAGCCAATCACCACAGCAGCACAAGCAAAACATGTGGATAAAACCGCAGCCCCCGCAAGTACGAAAAGCTCCATTGCTCCAAATCGCAAAAAAACCACAGGCCCTCCTCGGAGGGCCTGTTAACGTGATACTCAACCCGGTGAAATCTCCACTAATGCGCTTTGCGGCGGGCAAAGCTCAAGCTGGCCAGCACGAAGAAGACCACAATGAAAACCCAAAGGATACCCAGATTCAACGCCACCTCCGAAAAGCCAGCTCCCCGGAGCATGATGTCTCGCAGGGCAGCTGCACCGTAGGTTATGGGAAAGCAGTTGCTGAGTATCTGCAACACACTGGGAGCAGCCGTCAGGTCAAAGATGCCCGACAGCAGCACCTGAGGAATCACCAGTATCAACATGAACTGGATAATCTGAAATGGCGTACGCGCTAAGGCGCTGACCAAGAGTCCCAGGTTCAGTGACACCAGAGCCATCGAAAAGGTCACAGTCACCACTACCAGCAATGAGCCCTCGTTCGGAAAGCCAATCAAGGTGATACTGGCCCACAAAACGATAGACGCTTGAACCAGAGTCACTACTCCAAAGCCCAAACAGAAACCTAATACCAGCTGCCAAGGTTTGATGGGAGTGACCAGCAAGCGCTCCATAGTCCCACCGGTACGCTCAGTGACCAGGGACATACCGCTGGTCAAGAACACGAACATGAAGATAAAGATGCCTATGAATACTGGGCCAAAGAAGTCAAAGTTGCCCCAATCACTGGAGCCATGCAGATAATCTATCTGCACATCACTGACAGTGGGAGAGAACTCAGTAATAATGCTATCGAAATCTGGCATCTCCGGAAATTCCGGGATATCAGGGTTCTGCACAGTATCCGGAATCTCAGGAAACCCTAGCGTATCCAGCATGTCCGACGGCAGCTGGCTGGACAGCTCGCGCATTTTAGTCATGAATCCTTGCAGTTCTGATAACTGTTTAGAGAATTCTTCAAACTGTGTTCGCATCTCTGTCAGGTTACCCTTAACCTCATCAGAACGCTTCTGAATGTCGGCTTCAATCTGCTCGCGTTCGTCCAAAGCCAGATTCTTGGTAGCAGACTGTACGGCTTGCATGACACTGCTGGTGCGAGAAGGGTTGGCACCCTCCACCAAGACAACCAGAGTCGTGCCATCCAAACTGAGAACCGCATCGACCTCACCGCTAGCCAGCAGCTCAGCAGCCTGGTCAGACGTAGTCTGAAGACAAGTGGCATCCTCATCCTGCAAAGCCATGACCAGTGGTTCTGGCAAATCGACGGTAGCAATCACCGGCTGATAGGCCGGGCTATTCAAGAGCACACTGAACAACCATAGCACCAGTATCGGCCCGACCACGAACAACACTATTGTGCGCGGGTCATGCGAGAACTGCTGCAGGATGCGCCGGGTCAGCGCCAGCGTATTACGCATCCTGACCTCCTTCGCGAGAAGCGCCAGGTGAGGCACTCTCCCTCAACTGGTTCTGGTTTTCGAATGGGGAGACACCCGGGTCGGTAGCATCTCCTGACTGGTTCTGGTTTTCTGCTGCGGAGAAACCCGGGTCGGTTTTATCCGCATTGTACTCATGATTCTCTACTGCGGAGAAACCCGCTGCGGTTTTCTCCCCAGGAGGTCCTTGGTCTGCTTTCTGGTTCAAGTTCGGAGACTGGTTCTCAAACGCCAGGAAGGCTTCTTCCAAGGTTTGGGTGTTGGTAGTCTGAATCAGCTTTTCCGGCGAATCGTCGGCGATAATCCGACCGTCTTGGACCATCAGCAGGCGGTCGCAAAAGGCGGCTTCATCCATGACATGGGTGGTGATTAACAGGCCGGCATCGGAGGCAGCCCGCTCGCGAAAACCGCGCCAGAGCTCAAGGCGGTGCTTGGGGTCGAGCCCGATGGTCGGCTCATCCAAGACCAGCAGCGCCGGGTCGTGTAGCAAGGCGATGGCCAAAGACAGTCGGCGCTTCATTCCACCGGAGAAATCTGCCACCAGCTTGCGGCCTTCGTCGCCTAAGCGCACCAGGTTAAGCACTTCCGGGATTTTTTGGTCCAGGCGGCTTTTGGACATGCCGTATAGCGACCCGAAAAAGCGCAGGTTTTGGTTGGCGGTCAGGTCAAGATACAGGGCTTCGCTTTGGGGCATGAAGCCCAGTTGCTTGCGAGCGTTTTTGAATGGCGGCGTTTCGCCAAGCACCCGTACCGTTCCGGCTGTCGGTAGATAACTGCCAACGATGATGTTGACAATCGTGGTTTTGCCAGCTCCTGAAGGCCCAAGTAGTCCGGTGATTTGGCCAGAGAAGAGCTTGAGGTCAATCAGGCTCAATACTTCCTGCTTGCTGAAGCGCTTGTATACTCCACTCAGTTCAGCCAGTGGTTCTGCGGCCAGCATTTATCCTCCCTCATACTACACACCTCTGCCCTTGACTTGAGGTCTGAGATTTGGTGTTTGGTACATGGAGGCTATTATACAATCTATCGTATTTAGTTTGATTCACCCATAGGCACTGCAACTCATGTATCGATGTATCGATGGGCGAGTGACAATTCTTGCCAGCGAGTGTTCACGAGTGCAAGCGAGTACCGGGAGAGGGTTGCGAAAGCTGCAGTAGACTGCTTCAACCACACTTTTGAATAAGCTATGGTAAGTCATTCAGGGTGATTATCCTGCACCCTTTGCTTTCGTAGTACTTAAGCATTCCGTCAATCTTACGTTTGTCGTAGCTCGTTATGCAGTCTGCCAAGACACTGACAGCGTAGTCTGCTTTACGTAGGTTGAAGCAAGTAGACTTAACACAAGCAATAGCATCTGCCCCTGCTATATAGAAATCGTTAATCTCGTTATCCTTGATATAGTTAGCAAAATCCTCACAAGTCAAAGCGTTGCCTTTGTATTTCGTAAAGACATTCTCAGACACTACTCGCAAGTCTGGAGCCAGCTCAGCTCCCCGAGTCTGAGGCTTGAACGTCCTAGTTCCAGCTGATAGGTTCTCGTGTCTGATGTAGATGACATGAATGTCATTTTTCGCCGCCCAGTTTATTGCAGCATTGATGTTGCTGATTATCTCCTTGTAGTTTTTCGTAATGTCATTCTGGATATCAATGATTACTAGCGCAGTTGTGGCTGCCGTCTTTGTGGTTGTTTTTTCTGGTGT
>JAIRQI010000075.1 GCA_031256575.1 Coriobacteriales bacterium | reverse complement strand
GGGTCGCCTTGGCGTCCGGAGCGGCCCCGCAACTGGTTGTCGATACGCCGGGCCTCATGACGCTCAGTACCGATGACTGCCAGGCCACCGGCGGCTACCACCTGCTCGTGTTCGGCTGTTGTGATGGCGCGGGCCTCATCTAAGGCTGCCTGCTCTTGCTTCTCAGTCACTTCTTCCAGCTCAAGGCCCTGGTTGACCAAAATCTCTTCAGCTAAGAACTCGGGATTGCCACCGAGCAGGATGTCAGTACCACGGCCAGCCATGTTGGTGGCAATAGTCACTGCACCAGCGCGCCCGGCCTGGGCGACAATATGCGCCTCACGCTCATGATGCTTGGCGTTTAGGACCTCGTGCGGGATGCCGCGTTTCTCCAGCAAGCGGGAGAGACGCTCTGAGCTCTCAATCGAGACGGTACCGACCAATGCCGGTTGGCCGTTCTCGTGGCAATCGGCGACATCATCAGCGACGGCGTTGAATTTAGCCTCGATACTGCGGTAGACCAGGTCGTTTAAGTCTGTTCGGGCATTTGGACGGTTTGGCGGGATAGCCATGACCGGCAGGTGATATATCTCGCGAAACTCGGAATCCTCGGTCATTGCGGTACCGGTCATACCGGCTAGCTTCTCATAAAGGCGAAAGTAGTTCTGCAAGGTGATTGTGGCAAGTGTCTGGTTCTCTTCGCGGATAAGTACCCGCTCCTTGGCTTCCAGAGCCTGGTGGAGGCCCTCCGAATAGCGCCGTCCTTCCATGATACGGCCGGTGAACTCGTCGACAATCTTCACCTCGCCATCAATCACCACATAGTCAATGTCACGCTTGAAGAGAAACTGGGCACGCAAGGCTTGGTTCAAATGGTTGACCAGCTGGCCGCTGGGGTCAGCGTACAGGTCATCGATTGACAGCAGTACCTCCATCTTGTGCAAGCCGGCTTCAGTGGCAAAGATGGTCCGTTTGGCCTCATCGGCCTCGAAGTCCTGGTTAGCCCGCATGTTCGGGACAGCGCGGGCGAAACGGTTATAGGTGTCAGCGGCCCGGGTTCCAGCACCAGAGATAATCAGCGGTGTTCGAGCTTCATCAATCAGAATCGAGTCGACCTCATCGACGATGGCATAGTGGTGTCCGCGTTGCACACGGTCCCGGGCCCGCATCACCATGTTATCGCGCAGATAGTCAAAGCCGAACTCGGAATTCGTGCCATAGGTGATGTCAGCCTCATAGGCAGGCTTCTTGATTTCTAGCTTCATGCCGTTTTGCAGTAGGCCGACCTGCATACCTAAGAATTTATAGATGCGGCCCATCCATTCGCTATCGCGTTTGGCCAGGTAATCATTGACAGTCACAACATGAACGCCCTGGCCCAAGAGGGCGTTTAGGTATCCAGCCAGGGTAGCCACCAAGGTCTTACCCTCGCCGGTTTTCATCTCAGCAATCTGACCTGCGTTTAAAGCCATGCCGCCGATTAACTGCACATCAAAGTGTCGCATACCCAGCGTTCTCAGTGAGGCTTCCCGCACGGTTGCGAAAGCTTCCGGCAAGATAGCATCGGTCTTCTCCCCAGATTCCAGGCGCTGCCGAAAAGCAGCGGTCCTAGCTTCAAGCTCCTGGTCATCCAGAGCTTGGGTGGATGCTTCTAGTTGGTTGATCTTATCGACAATGGCAGTGAATTGTTTAAGTTGCTTGCCCTCCCCGAACGAGAGCAGACGTGAGAGAAAATTTGCCACTTTGAATGCCTTTTTCTGTTATCTCTATTAATGAAATAACATCATATCGCGAATTTCAAGCATCCGGGGTGTAGATTTCGTTGCGGCTCATTGTCCATCCAGTATCAAATCCTGGTAGATTGCTGCTGTCTGCTTGGACGGCAGAACCCCCAGTTGCTCATCTAAAAAGCGGCGGCAATCCTGAAAAGTGTTGATAGCTGCGGTGCGCTGCCCGCTGGCTTCCTGGGTCGACATCAAGAGACGGTAGACATCCTCGCGGTCGGGGTCGACCTCAAAAGCCCGACGGGCATACCAAAGAGCCATGGAATTGTTGGATGCTTGCAGATGTAGCTCGGAGGCACATAGCAATACATCCAACAGCATGCCCCGGTAGCGGTCTTGAGCAGCCTTGATACGGGGGTGGGTGGCGCTACCAGCCAAGACATCGTTTAAGTAGAGCTGTTCTAAGCGGTCGATGGCTGCGAAGCGCTCTTCTAAACTACCTTGTTCAAAAAGCACCTGGCGGGCCAGCCGCTCAAACTCAGCCACATCACTTTCTACAAAACGCGGGTCGATGCGCAGCAGGCGCTCATCGTTTTTCAGGTAGGGGCAATCGTTGTCGATAGTCGGCAGTACCATGCACAAACGATGCCAGAGGTTGTAGAAGCCAACCAGAGCTTTGTCCGGGTCACGCTCCGGCCAGAGCCAGTCGATGACAGTCTCTCGCGAGAGGCCTTTGCCTTGATTCAAGACCAAGAGACAAAACAGTGTACGCATCAGGCCTTTACGCAAAGGTGAGCGAATGAAAGGCTTACCGGCTGACTCGATCTCCAGGTCACCGAACAGACGCACCCGTAGCAAGGGCACAGTGGACTGCTTGATACGAAAGGCCTCTGGCTCCGGTTTCAATGCCGTGAGCAGGTTGCTAGCCTGGGCCAGCAGATTTTCCCGTGGTGCCTGGCGGTTGGACGGTGCTTGGTGGCTAAATGACACCTGGCGGTTGGATGACACTTGGTGGCCACTCAGTGCCCGGCGGCCAGGTGGTGCCTGGCGGCTGGGCAATAACTGGCTGGTTAATCGAAGCAGCTGCTGACTACGCTCAGCCGCTCCGATATCCAGTAGGTAGACTGCCAGCAGGCTGAAGCGTTCAAAGCAGCGTTCCCGGTCGCTCATGTCCCAGCGTTCTCCGCTACGCTCTAAGGCTAATACCGCAGAAATCAGGCTCTCATCCAATTCAGACGGCAGGCTTTCAGCAGTACTAAAGCGACCGGTCAGACTCTCCACTTGAATACTTGGGCAGAGCTCTGTCAGTTCCTCTAAATCAGTCTCGTCAATCGCAAAGCCCAGTTCTCCCAGTTCAGTCAGCTGACCTTGGCCAACTATCATCAGAAGTGCGGCAAGCCCGCGAACCCGGTTAGGCAACAATGCTGCCAGAAGTGCTGTTTCCATTACTCCTCCTTAGCTACTCTTTTCTTTATCTGGCCAGCTAGACACAGCAGACCGCCGATGACCAGGCAGACGCTGACTACCAGTATTAACCAAGTTGTCAGTGAATCATCTGTCTGAGGTAGTGAGCTGGTAATCGGTCGACCATACGGTAGGCTACGGCTGGTGATGGTGCTGTTCTGGAGCGGTTGGTATTCTGTTGGTGACAGCTTGAACGGCTCGATTACCGTGGTCACCACATCGTCATAATCGTCATCGTATAACACGACATTGCGGGCGATATGGGCGGTCACCGAACTGGAAATGGTGGTCGGGGGGAGCATGCCGCTGGGACAACTGACCAGGTAGGTCGCCGGTTTCAAGCCACTTGCCGCGTCCGCCTCGACTGCATAGAAGCTGTCGCTAGGCTGCGGTGTCCAGTCGATGCTGGTCGGTTTATTGGACTTGGAGCTTTGCAGGCCGTCCAGGGGGCCGTTTAAGGTGGTGAATCCAACCTCGACACTGCCGTACTCGAAACGCAGGGCGGTGATGTACTCATCGGCAGCCAGACCTAAGTCAACGACTTTCAGATTGCTACTGCTGGTCGTCGGAATATTCGCTTGCCAGAG
>JAIRQI010000144.1 GCA_031256575.1 Coriobacteriales bacterium | reverse complement strand
GGCTTGCGGGACTGGTTTTTGGCAATCACCGCATTGGCAGCGTTGAGAATGCGCGCGGTTGAACGGTAGTTCTGCTCTAGCTTGATGACCTGGGCATCGGGGTAATCCCGCTCGAATTCCAGGATGTTGCGCAGGTCTGCTCCCCGCCATGAATATATGGATTGGTCATCGTCACCAACCACCATCAGGTTACAATGGGCAGCTGCCAACATGGTTGTCAGCTGGTACTGGGCGTGATTGGTATCCTGATACTCGTCCACCAGTATGTAACGGAAGCGAGACTGATAGGCTGCCAGTACTTCTGGGTGTTCGCTGAGCAGGCGGCTGGCGTTGAACAGCAAATCGTCGAAATCCATGGCGTCAACCTGCCGCAAGCGCTGTTGCAACCGGGTATAGAGTCGAGCTGCCGTCTTTTGAAATGGGATTGTTGTAGTCTGCTCGAACTCGATAGGGTCTACCAGTTCGTTTTTTGCCCGCGATATCAGTTCACGGGCTGCGTTCGGACTCAGTATCTTCTGGTTCAAGTCCAACTCGGCATATATCTCTTTGACCAGTCGCCGGGAGTCGTAATCATCATAGATAGTGAAATTCTTGGTGTAACCAAGCAGCTCGGCATCTTGGCGCAGCATGCGCACGCACATGGCATGAAAAGTCGCCACCCACATGCCGCGCGCTCCGTCATACAGCAACTGCCCCAAGCGACTGCGCATCTCTGCCGCAGCCTTGTTGGTGAAGGTAATGGCCAAAATCTGGTAGGGCGAGACTCCGAGGTTCTCGACCAGGTGGGCAATCCGGTAGGTCAGCACCCGTGTCTTGCCGCTACCAGCTCCTGCTAAAACTAAAAGTGGCCCCTCGGTTGCCAAAGTAGCCGCTAATTGTGCTGGGTTTAATGTGGATAAGTTCAGCGTTGACATTACTTCTGACTGCTCATAATTAGGGTTTGGGTGAAGGTCTTCATGCAGTCAACTATAACACGAGTCAGGCTGAGTGCCAGTATATCGAGCGTCGGTTCTTATCGAGTTTGGTTGTCGGTGTTGTGGCAACGCGGACGGCAGCGCGAGGTTGGGAGCTTGCCTATTTGTGGTAGGGTTCGTTGCGGTTGATGCGACAAGCTCTGTATAGCTGCTCCAGCAAGACGATGCGAGCCAGATTGTGCGGCAGGGTAATCGGCCCAAATGACATCCGCTGGTCAGCTGACAATGCGATGCTTTTATCCACACCTAGGGAGCCACCTATAATGAAGGTCATCTTAGGTTGGCCAGACATCTCTTGCTGAGCCAGTAGCTCGGCTAAAGCTTCACTGGAAGTCATCACTCCCCGACTGTCCAAGAGAATCAGCGGATGGGCCAGTTTCTGGTGGGTTAGGCAGGTTTCGATGTCTTTGGCTTCTTTAGCTAGGGTTTCAGCGTCGCTTAGAGCCAGCGGTGCCTTATCATCAATCTCCCAAACCTTCAGTGTCAGGTAGGCAGCTAGGCGTTTACTGTACTCGTCAGCTGCCTCACGCCAGAAGCGCTCTTTCAAGCGGCCGACGGCGACGATGTCGATTGATAGAGCCGTCAACCTCTAGCCTGCAAAGGTGATTGAAGCATTGGTCGGCAAGGCCAGGCTGCAGGCTGCTTCGATAGCCTTGGTGATACCGGCAATAGTCACACAACCGCCATGCTGGGGAAAGTTGTGCTCGGTGGCGTACTGGTAGAAGAGGTTCGCGCCCGGATGGGCGAAGACGACTTCGTACCCATCATAGGTGTCGCCGAGAGATTCAATCATATCGATAATCGCCGGACAGCCGGTATCGACAGTCAGTTTGACCTCCATGCCATCCTCGCTGATGGCTTCGATTTCAGCGGTGAATCCACAGACACCGGGCTCGACAATGACTTTGGCCATAATCACTCCTTAAGCTAGTTTACTGATAACAGATTATAACCTAGCTGAGGTTGGTTTCGCGGAAGCTGGCCTGTGCAGAGGTAGTTTTGCGTTGTGGAGAAGAGCGGTTTTATTGTTAGCAGTCGTAGAAGGAGCAGTTTGATACTACGAGCTACTGCTGAACAGGTGGCTGTTTGAGCTGTGTGGTTTTACTTGTTGGTGATGCTAAGGGTCGCTGTTGAAGTTGTTGCTATGCCAGGTGAAGCTGTGCCAGGTGAAGCTGCTACTTGTTACTTAAGGTTCTCGGAGGTCTCTACGATAGATTGTGCGTACTGACAACTGTTCTGGAAAAACCGCTAAGACCAGTTGTTCTGGTCTTAGCGACCCACTCTCTGAGCTGAGCAGGGTGCAGTTGAACCGAAAGCGGTCTGGCGAGTCTGCGACGACTTCGAAAAGCGGTTCACCGATTATCAATGTCGAAAGGTCAAAATGTTTCAACTTGCCTTTATGCATGACCTCCAGCAGACCTTGAGCAATGAATTCATCCATAGCTGCTTGCAGGTTTGAGACGGTCAGTTTGGGGATTTTCGGCGAGCTAGCAGAGCTTGCCGTCATGCCGTCGCTGTTATCTCGCCCAGTAGCTGCCCGATTCGCCTCCAACTCAACCGTGTAATCGCTTATGGTATGGGTGGCTTGCAAGCCTCGCGCTTTACCGGCAATATATTGCACGTCGAGAATGGCGATGGTCTCTGCCGCGGCTAGTCGCAGTAACCCCAAAGCCTGAGCTGCTGGAATATAAGCCGTCAACCAGACATCGAAGAGTTCCCGCTGGCCGGCACAACCGACGGGCAGGGCTGGGCCAGGCGCAAAGCGCATGTGGCGGTTGAAGCCCTGGGTCACCGCATAAGGCAGTCCACTGCGTCGAATCAAACGCTCCATGGCGCGGGTCAGCTCAAGATGGGAGAGCCAACGCAGCCGCCCCGCTTTGGCAAAACGAATCCGTAGCCGAAACAGCTCATTCATGCCGGCTGACCTCCACATCTAACTGGATGCTACCCTCACAAACCCCACAATCCTGACAGTTGGTGAAGCTGCAATCCGGCGTAGTCAATCCCTCGCGCGCCCGCTCTAGCTCCTGCAACAGGTACTCTCGGGTGACTCCGCTGTCGATATGCTCCCAAGGCAGTAGGGCTTGATGGGGATAAGACCGCTCGGCTAGCTCTGCCAGACTCAAGCCGGCATCCGTAGCTGCTGATAGCCATTGCTGGTAATCAAAGCGCTCACTCCAGGCGGCAAACAAGGCACCGTGCCGCCAAGCTGTCTCTATTAACTGGGCAGCTTCCCGGCCCGCCCGAGACAGTGCTGCCTCGACCTGTGAGACTCGTGGGTCAAGCCAGTTCAAGACGACACCCTTATGCAAGCCAGCCTGACGCAGCAGCTCGATTCGCCGTTGGATTTCTGCTAAGGGCAACTGCCCCTGCCATTGAAAGGGCGTTTGAGCCTTGGGTACAAAGACCGCAACCGAGACTGTCATCCTGACCTGGGAGCGCTGACTGTCAGCAACTGAGTCTTTGGCCAGGTTGTAAGCCCGATTCACCAAGTCAGCGATAGCTAGGATATCGGCATCGGTCTCGCTGGGTAGGCCAATCATAAAGTAGAGTTTAGAACGGCGCCAACCGGCAGAATAGGCTGCTTGAATTGAACTGAAGAGGTCATCTTCGCTGACGTTTTTGTTTATCAC
>JAIRQI010000105.1 GCA_031256575.1 Coriobacteriales bacterium | reverse complement strand
GTGCTGGCAGACTGGGAGCACCCCTACCTGACTTTCTCCCCGGAGTACGAAGCCGGAAACGTGCGCGTCTTCAAAACCATCTACGAACAAGGTGCGATTTACCGCGGACGTAAGCCAATCCACTGGTGTACGCATTGCCACACTGCGCTGGCCGAAGCTGAAATCGAGTACTCGGACGAGAGCTCGCCATCTGTCTACGTAGCCTTTGACCTTGTGGAGAAAAACGCGCTCCCTGCCACGCCAACCGCAGCCGCTGCAGCACCTGCCGCCGCAGCTGCTGCAGCACCTGCCGCGCAACCTGCAAGCGCCACGCAACCTGCAAGCGCCGCGCAACCAGCAAGCGCCGTGCAACCAGCAAGCGTCGCCGCACCCGCAGCAACCCCCATCGCCCTCCCCGCCACGCCACACCCTGTGCGCTTGATGATTTGGACCACCACGCCCTGGACCCTGCCCGCCAACACTGCAGTCTGCTTGGCCCCAACAGCCGACTATGTGCTGGTCAACGCTAACCAGCAGACCTTCCTCTTAGCCGAGGCGCTGGTCGACCAGGTAGCTCAGGCAGTTGGTTGGACAAGCTGGGAACTTATCCACATTGAGAACCAGGTCTGGAAGGCCAAGGGCAGCGAGCTGGTCGGACTGCGCTACAGCCATCCGATTCACCCGACGCTCGATGGGGAAGTGGTCACCGGTGACCATGTCGAGCTTTCAACTGGTACCGGAGCCGTGCACACCGCGCCGGGCCACGGTCAGGAAGACTACCTGGTAGCCGAGCAGTTTGAGCTGCCAATGCTGATGCCGGTCGATGACAATGGGGTCTTTGATGCCGGCGGCGGGCCATTTGCCGGACTGGACGTGCAAAGCGCCAACCCGAAAATCATCGAATGGCTGGACCAACGCGGTACCCTGGTGGCGGCGACGACTACCATGCACAGCTACCCGCATTGCTGGCGCTGTCATCAACCGGTAATCTTTCGGGCTACCGAGCAGTGGTTTGTATCTATGGAGAAGACCGGGCTGCGCGAGCAGGCTTTAGCTGAGCTGGACCAGTTGACCTGGTATCCGGATTGGGCCTATAACCGCTTGCGCTCGATGATTGAGACCCGTCCGGACTGGTGTATCTCCCGTCAGCGCTCCTGGGGAGTACCGATTCCGGTTTTTCGTTGCACCATCTGTAACACTACGGTGGCTAATGCAGAGACCTTTGATGCCGTCATCCAGCTTTTCGAGACGGAAGGTGCTGATGCCTGGTTTGCCAAGGAGCCTCACGAGTACCTGGCACCTGACACCGTCTGTCCGCACTGCGGGGCTGACTTGACTAAAATCGAGCGGGAGCGGGATATCTTGGATGTCTGGTGGGAAAGTGGAGTCTCGCACGCCAGTGTCTTAGATGCTCGCGAGAACCTCTCGCGGCCGGCCGACCTCTACATCGAAGGCTCCGACCAGCACCGCGGCTGGTTTCAAAGCTCGCTGTTGACGAGCGTCGGTGCCTTTCATGCGGCACCCTACAAAGCCATCATGAGCTGCGGCTTCATCGTTGATGAAGAGGGGCGCAAGATGAGCAAGTCGCTCGGTAATGGCGTAGAGCCAGACGAGGTCTATGAGAAATATGGCGCTGACGTGCTGCGGCTCTGGGTCGGCAGTGTAGACAGCTCGCAAGATGTCAGCATCTCGGACAGCATCGTCGAGCAATTGGCCGATGCCTACCGGCGTATCCGCAACACCTTTCGTTTTCTCTTATCCAACCTGACTGACTACGATAATCTAAGAGACCGGGTAGCCTGGCACGAGATGCCAGTCATCGACCGCTGGGCTCTGGCCCGTCTGGCAGCCTTGATGCAGGTTGTTGAGAACGCTTACCAAACCAACCGTTTTCATGTGGCCTACCGGGCAATCTATGACTATATCGTGACCGACCTTTCGGCTATCTATCTCGATGCCATTAAAGACCGTCTCTACTCCGATGCTCCAAAGAGTGTCGGCCGCCGCAGTGCCCAGCTGGTTTTAGAACACATCCTGGATACAATGGTCCGCCAACTGGCACCAATCCTGTCATTTACCTGTGACGAGGTCTGGGAGAATTACCCGTCCGGCTTGGCCAATCCTGGCCGACCGGAGTCAGTGCTTTTGGCTGGCTGGCCGACTCTAGATGATTTCTCACCCAAACTGCCTGCCTCCGAGGCTGCCCAGTTGCTGACTGACTTCAAAGTGGTTATGAGCCTGCGCGACGCGGTGACTAAAGCTTTGGAGCAGGCTCGCTTAGACCAGCTCATCGGCAAGAGCCAGGAAGCTCAGGTGACTGTCTTGCTACCAGCTGATGTTCAGGTTGATATGCCTACCCTGCCAGCCGGAACGCTAGAAGAGCTGTTCATTGTAGCCTCTGTCAAGCTGCAGTCAGCAGAGCCCGGCGAGACTGAGATTAAGGTCAGAATCGACAAAGCAGCAGGTCAGAAGTGCCCACGCTGCTGGAACGTCCGCGAGCTGGGAGTTGACAGTCGGCATCCGGAAGTCTGTTCGCGCTGTGCCGAAGTGCTGGAGGAATTGACAGTATGACTTCACTCGGACGAGTGAACCGGCGGGTGAATTGATGCGCCTAAAAACGATAGAGCGTCGAGCTGCATTACTGGTCACAGTAGTGTTGGCTGTCATGG
Source organism: Coriobacteriales bacterium (assembly GCA_031256575.1). Classification (GTDB taxonomy): domain Bacteria; phylum Actinomycetota; class Coriobacteriia; order Coriobacteriales; family UBA8131; genus WQXZ01. Next base: position 79 of record JAIRQI010000105.1, on the reverse strand, counting down.
TAGTGGTCCTCGACCACATCACTAAAGACCTCGCCGAAGCCTTGCTGACAGACGGCCCCCGGCCCTTCATCCCTGGATT
>JAIRQI010000081.1 GCA_031256575.1 Coriobacteriales bacterium | reverse complement strand
AACCCAGATGGTGATGCTATCGGCTCGGTTATCGCACTGGCTTTATTCTTAGAACAGCGGGGCCTGAAGGTGACCAGGCTATTGGCTCGGGAAACTGCGGCTCCTCAACAGTTCTCGCTTATGGGTACTGCAGATTTTGTTGCTGCAGCTGCCTACACGGATACACCTGATATCTTTGTAGCCGTAGACCTCTCCCAATCTAGTCGGCTTGACAAAGCTCAGGCGGTCTTAGCTCGCACTCCAACCAGTGTCATAATCGACCATCATCCGAACCCGGATAATTTCGCTGACTACCTGCTGCATGACTCCAGTGCTGCTGCTACCGGGCTCTTGATTTGGGACCTCATCCAATACAGTGGAGTGGCAGTCACAGCAGCCATGGCTTCTGCCTGTTATCTAGCGATACTCACCGACACTGGCCGCTTTACCTTTCAAAACACCAACCAAGAGGTCTTGATAGCTGCAGCTCAGATGGTCCAGGCTGGCGCTGATCCAGCTGCTATCAGCAAGGCTGTTTACGATACTCGAGCAATCGGGGCGCTTAGACTAGACGCTCGACTAATCGAGAGAATCGACTACCTGGTTGCTGATTCTGTTGTCTATTCATGGGTGACCCGGCAGGATTTCAAAGATTTCGGGGTAGCTCTGGATGAGAGCGAGCACCTGATTAACATCCTGCGCTCGGTTGCTGGCTCAGAGCTGGCCATATTGCTAAGAGAAGATGACATTCAAGTTCGCGTCAACCTGCGTTCGCGCGGTGACTATAACGCTGCCAAACTGGCTATCGACCACGGCGGTGGTGGCCATCAGGCTGCTGCCGGCTTCAATTTTGCCGGCACCATCGACCAGGCCCGGGAAGCTATAAAACACTACCTGGAGTCTGAGGGTGTTTTGACTGGCGGGAAAAATCACTCCGAAAGCATCCCGAGCGGTGGCTCCAACCAGGACCAACAACCAGGCAGTGGAGAGCAATACAGCGGTGAACCGGATGGCGGGGAGCTAGGTGGCGGGGAGCTGTGCAGCGGAGAACCAAGCAGCGAAGAGCCAAGCAGCAGAGAGTCAGGCAGCGGAGAGCTAGGCAGGGGGAGCAGAGCAGCGGAAAACCAAGCAGTGGGGAGCCGCTTTGATGGCTAAACCACGACGGGGCGCTACAGACCTTGATGGAGTACTGCTGATTGACAAGCCCATCGGGTTGACCTCGCATGATGTAGTCGACCAGATTCGCAGCTTGACTTCAGAGGGCCGGGTCGGTCATGCCGGCACCCTTGACCCAGCTGCCAGCGGTTTGCTGATTGTCTGCATCGGGCCAGCCACCCGTTTATCCGAGCGCTTGACAGGGATGGACAAGGAGTACCTGGCCCGCATCGCTTTCGGTTCCTCTACCAGCACAGACGATGCCGATGGCGAAGTCATTGCCAGCAGTCAGATTCCTGCCAAGTTGAGTGAACCCGGGTTTATCCACAGTGTACTTGATAGCTTTATAGGAAATATCAGCCAGATTCCGCCGCAGTTCTCTGCCATCAAGAAGCAGGGAGTGCCGGCTTATCGACAGGCCCGTAAAGGCCAAACGGTCGCCCTGGAACCGCGGCTGGTGACAATCTATCGGTTGGAATTGCTGGCTGCTACCGAGGCCAGCTGGGATATAGTCGCTGAAGTCTCAAAGGGCACCTACATCCGTTCGCTGGCCCGCGATATCGGTGCTGCTGTCGGTTGCCCGGCCCATCTGGCCGAGCTGCGACGGCTGCGCATCGGTGATTGGCGGGTCGCTCAGGCTTATAGCTTAGACGACATCGCCGCAGCCTGCGCTCTGGGTAACATTAACCGCTGCTTCATTGAGCGACCGGTCGTTCAAGCGGCGGAGTGAAAGGCGTGCAATGAGTGTTGATGCTAGCTGGGTGCTAGCTGGTTAACTACGAGAACAAGGAAGGTAAGCATGAGTGACCAGGGGTTTTATGGGGAGACAATCTGTGCAATCGGTGTTTTTGACGGCATGCATCAAGGCCACCAATACCTGATTCATGAAGCAGAGCAGCAGGCTCTCGAACTGGGATTGCCATTGCTGATTGTGACCTTCGACCGTGACCCTGATGAGCTGTTCGCTCCTGGCCATGCCCATCGTAAGCTGCTCAGCGACCAAGAACGCTTGGAGCGCTTAAGACGTTCGGATAGCAGTCAGAAGCGAGCGGTCAGCGCTGGCTTTAGCAGCAGCCAACCCACCTGCGTCGAACATATCGTCTTGTCCCTACCTTTTGAACACGCTCTAGCTGACCTCAGCCCAGAGGATTTCCTAAATAAAGTACTAGCGGCTCATTGCACTCCGCGCGGAATTCATGTGGGAGCGGACTTTCGTTTTGGAGCCAAAGCGGCTGGTAATGTGGATGTCTTGCGGGAATGGTCGAAGACTCACGGAGCTGAGACCTTTGGCCACCGGCTCCTAGATGATGGTGATTTGCCTGTTACCGCTACCCGCATCCGCAACAACCTAGAAGCAACTGATTTAGCAGCCGCAAACCGCTTACTGACCCGCCCGCATCATCTGCGGGGACGTATCGTCAAGGGGCGGGGTTTCGGCCGGGAGATGGGTTTTCCGACCGCCAACATTGCTGTGCTGGACGGAGTCATGCAACCGGCTGATGGAGTCTATGCCGGATTCTTTGAGGTCGGAAGCGAACTCTTGGCTGCCGCGATATCGGTTGGTGTGCCTTTAACCTTTGAAGGCTTGGATGCCACACTAGAGGTCTATGTCTTGGACTTTGACGATGACCTGTATGAAAAAGAAGCGAATATCTATTTCATCGAGTATCTGCGGCCGATGATTGCTTTCCCCGAGGTATCAGCACTGATGGAGCAGATTGGCAGGGATGTCGAGCACACCCGCCAGATAGCTGTAGAAACCAAACCACAGTTCAATTAACCAAGCTTCGGTCAATCAAGAAGTGTGTATTTAGCAAAGGTGCCAGCTGCGTTTGCTAACCGCTCTAACATGGCGAACAGGTCGTTGGCTTGGTGTGTATCTGGCAAAGGTGCCA
>JAIRQI010000018.1 GCA_031256575.1 Coriobacteriales bacterium | reverse complement strand
GAGCTGCTGGGGTGGTGCACCGACCAGATTGCTGAACGCTTATTGACCAAGCCCTGCTGAATACGCAGCGATGCTGGCAAAGGGTCGAGCATTTCTCCACATTGTTCTAAAGCCTGATTGATAAGGCGCCGTAGCCAGCCTTGGCTGATGTCAGAATTAGCCCGGTACACCGCCTGGATAGTCTGCTGTGAATCGGTTTGCTCGACAACGCTGAACAGGGGCGAGGACATCCGCCGATAGCCGTAATTGTGTTCCATCTGACCGAGGCATATCAATCGTAAACCTGCTTGCAGCTGCTTGGCCAGCCAGGGTTGGTTGAAGAAGCTCAAGATGCACATGCCGCTGTCATCAACCAGGGTGACCTCGATAATCGTCAGGCGAGGCCGGGGTCGCTTGACAGTAATCTCGTGGATAAGCCCCAGCACTGTCGATTTCTCGCTGAGCGAGGCCAAGGCAATCGGTACGGTCTGGCTGAAATCGTTATAACGAAAAGGATAGTGGTTGACTAAATCACCGAGCGTTAGAATTCCTAAACGCTCCAAGCCCTGCAAGCGGGCCCTGGAGACATAGCGCAACACTGAGACCGGCTCGTCTAGCAGTAGGTTATCAGTCAGTCGCCGTCTGACAGCCGCTGAGTTTATTCTGATAGCTGACTCGGGCATTTTTGTATGAACGCTGCTACGCCGCTTGGCTCATTCAGCAGCCATAACCAGCGGATACAAAGGCTGGTCACCTCGACGGGCATCGACTTCTAACTCCGGAAAACTAGCTTCAATCTGCTCTACCAGAGCCTCAAAGGTAGCCTGGTCCAGCTGGTCGCCAGCCAGCAGGGTCAAGGTGTCGCAATCTTCGTCAGCAATGTGCCTAATCATCTGCAAGGCTACACTGTCGACATCCTTGCCGACTACCTCAATGCTGTCATCAGCGATGCCGATAACATCACCGGTATGTATCTCTTGACCATGGTCGCTGGTCGCGTCTTTGATGGCGTGGGTGATTTCTGCTGCTCGGACCTCAGAGGCAGCTTCAATCATCTCTTCGACCTCATCTTCCAGGGATTGCCCGGGATTGGCTACAAAGAGGGCGGAGAAGCTGGCTGGCACATTGCGGGTAGGTACCACGGCGACTTGTTTATCTGATACATCGGCAGCGGCTTGGGCAGCCATGATGATGTTCTTGTTGTTGGGAAAGATGATGACCTCGTCTGCATTCACTGCCTCGATAGCCTGCAGCAGCTCAGCAGTGGAGGGGTTCATGGTCTGGCCACCGTTGACGATGACATCCACGCCCAATGACTCCAGGATTTTCTGCATTCCATTACCGCTGGCTACGGCAATGTAGCCACGTTGTTTTGGAGCGTTACGTACCAGCGAGAAGCTACCGCTCGAGTTCAAGTCTGCTTCAGTTGCCGGCTCAGTCTGGCTGCTCAACAAATCGGCATTGCGCTGTTCGCTCTGCTCTTGCATGTTGTGGATATGGACGTCTTTGACCTGTCCCCTCTCGGTCATGTAGTTAAGCACCTGACCAGGCTCGTTGGTATGGACATGTATCTTGAAATTCGGATGGGCACCGACCAGCAGCTCACAGTCACCAATCGTCGCCAGATAGCTTAAAGCCTGTTCGGTATCCAGGTCAGCGCTGGTGAATAGAAACTCCGTGCAGTATAAGAAGTCGCTCCCCTCCCAGTCGTTAATCTGCTCGATGGCCACCTGTGGCACATATACCTCACTCAAGACCGGGTTGAATCGTTCGATACTAGGCATCTGGTCGCTCATCGCAGCGACGAAACCTTGAAAGAACAGAGCTAATCCATAGCCTCCGGCGTCCACTACGCCATTCTCCTTTAACACGGGCAACAGCTGAGGGGTGCGCTCCACAGAGGCAAAAGCCTCTTCCACGATTACCCGGCAGGCTGAGTTGATATCCAGGCCAGCATCGACACTCTTCTGGGCAGCCAGCGACATATCCCTGATGACTGTCAGAATCGTTCCCTCCACCGGACGCCGCACAGCAGCGAAGGCTACCTCCACTGATTTCTGCAAAGCAGTCGCCAAGGTCACGGTGTCTATAGCTAAAGCTCCTTCCAAGCCTTCACAGAAACCCCGCAAAATCTGGGAGGTGATGACGCCGGAGTTACCCCGGGCACCCATCAGAGAGCCATGGGTGATGGCTTTGCGCAGCTCGCCTAAACCGGCGCTAGCCGGCAGCTCCTGCAGCTCTTTGACTACGCTGGCAAAGGTCAGCGACATGTTGGTGCCAGTATCACCATCCGGCACCGGAAAGACATTCAACTTATTAATCTCATCTTTGCGGCTAGCTAGAAATTCGGCAGCAGCAGTGAAATGCTTAATAAAATCTTGAGAGTCCATAATCATCCCCATCTGATGTAGTTGTCCAGGTTTGTCAAGGTCTCAGCACTATTTGTGCTGGAGGTTGATACCTTGAACATGAACGCGCACATCAGCGACTTCAATCTGAGCATAATGCTCCAGCGCATAGCGCACACTGTCGGCCAGGTTCTGCGAAACGGCAGCCAGATTGGTACCATGCTCGATAATCACAAACATGTCAATTACCGCACCTTCCGCAGTCATCTCGGTCAGAACACCGCGACGTAGGCGGTGAGCAGGCAGAATCTTGGCAAACCCATCCTGCATCGAAGGTGCTGCCATGCCTACCACACCATAACTTTCAAAGGCTGCGTAGCCAGCCAAATCGGCTATGACTTCATTTGCAATCGAGAGGCTTCCCGCAACCGGGTTCTCGGATAGCGACATCTTAGACCTCCATTTTTTGGTGGCATAATCTATTCGTAAAGGAATATTATACCAGCACCATCTACTCACTAGCAGAGCTTAGCTGTGGAGTAAACCGTCAGCCTGTGGAGTGAGAGCAGAGCTTAGCTGTGAAGCAAACCCTTGGTCTGTGGAGTGAGAGCAGAGCTTAGCTGTGAAGCAAACCGTTGGTCTGTGGAGTGAGAGCAGAGCTTAGCTGTGGAGTAAACCCTTGGCCTGACGGTTCTGAGATAATAGCTGTGGATTGCTTAAGTAAGCCTGTAATCGACGCCGAGTATAATTAAGGCTTAAGCAATATGACAGCGGCACCAAGACGAGAAGGAGCATTTATGGCGGATATTGCATTGCGCTTTGAGAAAGACATCGTGGTCTTGGATGGGGCAATGGGCTCACTCATACTGGCTGAAGGCATAGACTCCGATTTTCACCAGATGCTTTTAAATGTGCTAGAACCGGAGCTCATCCAGTCTATCCACCAACGCTACCTGTTAGCCGGTGCACAGGCCTTGACCAGCAATTCCTTCTCAGGCAGCCGCAGCCAATTAGCGGTACATGGCTTAGCCGACCGGGTCGAGGAATTGAACCGGGCGGCTGTTCGCTTAGCTAAGGCTTTGCGTCCGCAACACGTACTGGCTGACGTCGGACCTTGCGGTCTGTTGATGCCACCCTTTGGCAACAGTAGCTTTGCCGAAGTCTTTGATATTTATGCGGAGCAAATCAGTGCCTTGGCTGCAGAGCAGCCGGATGCCATCCTGATTGAGACGATGATTGATATCGCTGATGCCCGCTGCGCTTTACTGGCTGCCAAGTCGGTCACGAATCTACCGGTTTTAGTCAGTGTCAGCCTGGCAGCCAATGGCAGGATGGAGCTCTCTGCAACCGATGCTGCTACTGCTGCAGTGATTCTACAAGCGGCTGGTGCAGATGTGGTCGGTTTGAACTGTGGCCTGGGGCCAGACTTTTACTTGCAGCCACTGGCCGATATGGCTGCTGTCTCAGACCTGCCCTTATTGGTGCAGCCGAACGCCGGTCTGCCTGAACTCAGCGCTGATGGCCGAACTGTCTACTCCGGCACTACCGACCAGATGGCAGAAGCGGCTTGGGCCTATCGCCAGCTAGGTGCCCAGCTGATTGGCAGCTGCTGTGGGTCAAACCCCAGCCATACAGCTGCCATCTTTGCTACTGTAAGTGGCCTGGATGCCATTAAGCCGAACCGGGTTGTTAACAATGCATCGCCAGACAGTGCTCGATTCAACCAGTCTCCGGTGCCGCTTATTGCCAAGCAACCGCTGAGAATGGTGCTGGCCTCCCCCACTGGATTGGTTGAGATTTCAAGCGATGGCCCCTGCCGAATCATCGGTGAACGCATCAACCCCAGTGGTAAAGAACAGCTGACCAGCGAGTTAGCCGCTGGTGATTTAGCGCTGGCCAGCAGCCTCTGCATCGACCAGGTGGCTGCCGGAGCAGAGCTTATCGACGTCAATGTCGGAGCTAAGGAGGTTGATACCCGAGCAGTCTTTCCTGCTCTGACCAGCGAGTTGGCCAGCTTCTGTAAGGCTCCTCTGGTGTTGGACTGTTGGAATGCCGAAGCTTTAGAAGCAGCCTTAAAAATCTATCCAGGACGGGCCTTGATTAACTCGGTGAGCGGCTCCGAGTCAAGCCTAGAGCGAATTCTGCCGATGGCTAAGCAGTATGGAGCAGCAGTCATCGCCCTCTGTGTGTCTGGACGGGAGATGCCAGAGTCGGTAGAAGAGATTATCGCTATCGCCGAGCAGATTCGGGCAGCAGCCCATGCAGTAGGCTTGACGGATAACGATTTATTGTTCGATGCTGTCGCCCCGGCGGCTGTCGCTCACCCTAACGCCTTGGAGCTGGCTGTCGCCACTGTCGCTGAGATGGCCGCTAGAGGCTGGTTGAGTGTACTGGCTATCTCGAATATCAGCTTTAAGATGGATGACCGCAGCTCGCTGAACGCCGAGTTTGTCAGCGCAGCAATAGCGGCTGGTTTGAATGCAGCCTTTATCAACCCCAACGACGAGTTGGTGATGGCTGCCACCCAAGCTGCTAACGTAGCGCGAGCGCAGCAACAACAGGCACATCTGACGAGTCTAGCGTAAGCTATCGGGTTTGCAGCAAGAAGCGCCGAAGGCGCAGGCCCCCGACGCTTCTTATTGCTTAACTACTAATGACATACAAACAGTGCAGGTAATGCGGTCTTCTCCCCATTTATGGGCTTAGC
>JAIRQI010000006.1 GCA_031256575.1 Coriobacteriales bacterium | reverse complement strand
GATACAATGAGGTTGATGTTCGGCATCACCCGCACCACTGCACAGTCTGTAAAATACTCCAGCATCACCGCGGTAGATATACCAGCAGCAATGCTCACCACCCGTTTCGGGCTAAAGCTAGCAAGCTCTGCCAGCTCTGCTGCGACATCCCTGAATATCTGAGGCTTGACAGCCAAGATGACGGTCTCTGGATTGTCAATCATAGAGCCGTCTTCAACACAATGCACCCCATACTGTTCGCTCAACAGCTCTCGACGATTCTCAAAAGGCTCTGCCACATAGACGTTGTCTGCATCGAATAAAGCCCCATGTACCAGACCAGCGACAATTGCCTCCCCCATTTGTCCTCCGCCAATAATAGCTAGCTTTCCTAGACGTTCCTGCAAACCCTCCATAGGTTTCACTCCTTAACTTTGTTTTTTATGTATTCGCTGCTAGGTATGAGCCATTAACTGCTGTCGCTCAGGCATCGCTAGCCTCATGTTTATTGACAATCACTCTTAAAGCCTAATCTGGCTTTTCTCCACATCACTTAGTATGCCATTGCGGGTTAATATGTAGACCCGGTCAGCATAACGGTCGACTGTACCCTCAAAAGCTGAGGTTACTCCGAAGGAGAAGTCCAGGATGCGCTTGGCCAGCTCGGGCCGGACATTGGTCAGGTCTAAGACGACTGCCGAACCCTGTCTTAAGCTGATCGAGATCTGCTCCGCATCTGCATAACTCTGCGGCCTGAGCACCTCGATTTGGCGTGGTTTACGGGGAATCACTGCCCCGGCATTGCCTCTCGATAATCCACTGTTGTATCGCTCAGCAGCCGTGAGGGGCTCTGATAAAGCATTGCTACGTCTATTGCGTGAAGAGTCTGGGACACTGAATTCAGGCACGGCATTAGCCTCCAGTTGGATGCGTTCGGTATGCAGCTGGACCAGCGAGTTCTGTGAAGACCGGGCCAGGCTGTCGCGAAAAGCCTCTGAGTCTTCATCGGCCAAGCCAGAAACGGTGGCCGCTCGACGCTCGCGGACGATTGGCTTGGCAATGCGGTCTTCCCGCGACCCAGCACCGCGGCTGAGAGCCACCGGCTGGGAGCGGATATCGGTCATATTAATCAAAGGAGCATGCGTCGTGGCGTGCTCATCGTAAGGTAGCTCGCCTTCGTCGTAATAGCTGTCTTCAACATAGGCCGCGGGATAACTGTCGTGATAAGCATCATATTCGTAGTCATCACCAAAATCACCCTGGTCATAGCCAGCAGCTCGACCACCTATACCCAATCGATCCTTGAGATTGTCCCAAATACCCATTTCGTCATCCTTTGGCTTTAACCCCGCGTCGCAGGTGTCTAGAGAAGCTGCAAGTGTGGTAGCTGATTAGCGCCAAATGCTCCTTCCAATGCGTAATATTGTAGCACCTTCCCGAATGGCGAGAAGGAAATCATCGGACATACCCATCGATAACTCAGCTAAAGCCAGGTTTGTCACCCCGGCGAAACTCTGCTGCATCTGCTCTGACAGTTCGCGCAGGTCAGCAAAGCAGCGCTGCACTTCGAGTTCCGAAGCAATTGGCGCGACGGTCATCAGGCCTTGGACCCGAACCGTTGGCAAATCCTGAGCAACCTCCAGTAGGCTCGGTAATTCATGGGGAGAAACACCGTCCTTACTGGCTTCGTGAGCGGTATTCACTTCGATTAACAATGACTGGATAAGACCGAGCTGTTCGGCTCGCTTGGCTATGGCTCGTAAAACCCGCTCGGAGGCCACAGAATGCACCAGCGCAGCTGTTCCTACGAAGTCCTTGATTTTGTTGGTTTGGATGCGGCCGATGAAATGCCAGGCTACATCGTTGAATGAAGCCTGCCGCTCAGCAAACTGTTTGCTACGATTCTCGCCGAATTCCTTAAGGCCAGCGGTTATGGCAGCTTGGATTTGCTGGTCACCGACCGTCTTGCTGACAGCCACCAGACGGATGTCTTTGGCATCACGCCCAGCACGCTCTGCAGCTTTAGCGATTGCAGTCTGAAGTTCATGGATATTCAAAGCGATACGGCTATTTGTATCAGCGTTGCCCAACTAAGGGGTTCGCCTCCTTCAAGCTGTTTATCATCAGCAGCTCATGCAACTTTTAAGCTCCCTGCAACTTACTGCACCCTGCAACTAACTGCTCCCCGCACGGCAACTCTGCCGACCAATGACCCGCAAACTAGCAGCCTAGCCAGTAAGCACCCGCTTGCAAGTAAACTGTCAACGAGCACCAGCACTCTGTAGACTGCTGCCTAGCAGACCTTTCACTTGCTAGACCAGCCAGCCTGGTTTGTGCTTGGCCGAAGCTTATGCCAGGTACTACTAGAAATCCCTCTTCAGGAAGTCCGGGATATAGTCATCATCCAAGACGCTGGGAGAGTGGCCTTGATTGCCTTGATACTCGCCGTCCATCTCATTGAACTGGGTATCATCCTGGGGTACCGGGAACTGTTCGACAACCGCTGGTTGGCGATCGGGCTGGCGCTCAGCCTGACGACGACCCAAGGGTGCTGCAAAACCCAAATCCAGGCTGGATTGGGCATTGCTACGGCTAAAACCGGTGGCAATGACTGTCACCCGTAGCTGGTCTTCTAGAGTATCATCAATGACCGAGCCAAAGATTATCTGAGCATCCGGGTCTGCTGATTCAGTGACAGTATCAGCTGCATCGGAAACTTCTTGCAGTGCCATGTCAGAAGCACCAGCGATGGAGATTAAGACACCCTTGGCACCAGCGATGGTGGTCTCAAAGAGCTTGCTGGAGATAGCAGCGGTAGCTGCCTCGACAGCCCGGTTCTCACCGGAAGCCACTCCAATACCCATCATGGCGGTACCGGCATCTTTCATAACCGCACGGACATCGTTAAAGTCCAGGTTAATCAAGCCAGGAATGGTAATCAGGTCAGTTATCCCCTGGGTACCTTGACGCAAGATATCGTCAGCGATGCGGAAGGCATCCAGCATCGAGACCTTTTTATCGACAATCTGCAACAGGCGGTCATTAGGGATGATGATTAAGGTGTCTACCTTACTGGCCAGCAGGGCGATTCCGTCTTCGGCTTGTTGACGACGTTTTCGGCCTTCGAAGCTGAAGGGCTTGGTGACTACACCAACCGTCAGTGCGCCAATCTCATCACGGGCTATCTCTGCAACAACCGGTGCTCCACCGGTGCCGGTACCACCGCCCTCGCCAGCTGTGACGAAGACCATATCAGCCCCATTCAGAGCCTCACGAATCTCACCGCGGCTCTCTTCAGCAGCCTGGGCCCCTATCTCCGGATTCGCTCCGGCTCCCAAGCCACGGGTCAAATCCTCACCGATATGTACGGTGTGGTCAGCGTCGCTCATCAACAGAGCCTGTCGGTCTGTGTTGATGGCAACAAACTCGACGCCACGGATCCCCGCCTCAACCATACGGTTTACCGCATTGGTTCCCCCGCCGCCGACGCCTACTACTTTGATGACTGCCAGATGATCTCTTCCAGTCATTGTCAGGTCAGGCATAGAACTCCTCCCGGTATTTACCTGTGAAAAGAAGTGCCCGGTGCTGCGGACACACAAACTACTAACATTGAATAGTAACACAGGCTATACATATGAACCACTGAAAACCATTATTAAAGTCGGCAAAAGAACGCATTAACAGGCCATCTGAGAAAGCGCCCGAAGCAAGCCTGAAAGCTGGTAGAATCATAGCTCAGACCTACTGTCGATTAACGTATTCACCGCCCTGAGCTGCTGTTTTAGTCGGCGTACCTGCTAATAATGGAAAGCCAAAAGGCTTTCCATTATCTATCTCAGCTGTCTTAACGGTTTCTCAGCTTGACGCGTTGCTGTACGGTTGGCTGGCTTAAAGCTAGCAGGCTGCCAGCAACCCGTTTAGACTTTAAGCAGCAGGAGCCAAAGCCTTTTTCACAATCTCTGATAAAGCGCTGAAGGCTTCCGGGTCGTTGACGGCGATTTCTGCTAAGACCTTGCGATCCAACAACAAACCGGCCTTTTTCAGTCCGTTCATGAACACCGAATAGCTCAAGCCATTCAGGCGCGCAGCAGCATTGATGCGGGTTATCCAGAGTCGCCGGATGACCCGTTTTTTATTGCGCCGGTCACGATGGGCGTAGGCCATGGAACGCTCGACCTGTTGCTTGGCGGTGCGGTAGGCCCGTGATTTTGCTCCATAGTAACCGCTGGCTCGAGCCAGGATAATCCGACGTTTCTTTCTAGAGGCAACTGAACGCTTAATACGAGTCATTGTTCATCACTTCCCTTAACGCATCCCGAGATTACGGGCGATGACTTTTTTATCCGAATCCGCAACTAAGGTTGACTGGCGTGTGTTGCGTTTCTGTTGCGGCGATTTTCTCTCTTTCAGGTGGCTCTTAAAAGCCTTACCTCGAATGATCTTGCCGGTCCTGGTCATGCGAAAGCGTTTCGCAGTACCTTTATGCGTTTTCATTTTTGGCATTCTTCGTCTCCTTATCCTTCTTTTTCAGTGGAGCGATCAACATGAACATGTTACGACCCTCCAGTTTTGGCTGATTCTCAATGACTGCCTCATCACGCAGGTCCTCAGCCAGCCTTTCCAATATGTTTAATCCAAATTCGGGATGAGCCATTTCACGCCCGCGGAACATGATTGTAACCTTGACTTTCGCACCACCATCAAGAAACCTTAAGATGTGTTTCTTCTTGGTCTCGTAGTCACCAGTGTCGATTTTCGGCCGGAATTTCATCTCCTTGATTTCGACTTTGGTCTGGTTCTTGCGAGCAGTCTTGGCTTTCATAGCTTGTTCATAGCGGAACTTGCCATAATCCATAATCCGGGTCACCGGCGGATTGGCGTCCGGAGCTATCTCCACTAAATCCAATCCCTGCTCATCAGCAATCCGCTGGGCCTCACTGATTGTATAGATACCCAACTGGGCACCATCGAAACCAATCAAACGAACCTCTCTGGCACTGATTTCATCATTTAAACGTGGCTCTGTAGTTGCTATCGCGCTACCTCCAAATCAAACAGCCTGCTGTCACAAGCAGGCTGTTTTAAGTCAAATGATAAGGCCCTTCGACCATGTATCTCATTTGAACCTGACAGCCGCTGGTTACAGCACCGTTAGGTGGGGAGAAAATCCCACTTCGCGCACCCTAAAAAAAGGTGCGTGCTGAATATTAACACATCGCGCTACTGATGCAGGAGCAGAATCAGCAGTCTGTGTTGCTCAGTCGACTGCTGCTGGTTCTGGCTCGACTGCCTCTGCTGCTTCGACTGCCTCAGTTTCTTCAATCTCAGGTTCGACAGTTTCAGTCGCTGCATCGCTGACTACGGCTTCGCTTGCCTCAGCTACTGCATCGTCTACCTCAGCCTCTGCTTCGCTTGCTACTTCTTCTGCTTCGCTTGCTGCAGCTTCGGCTTCGCTTGCATCAGCTTCTACCTCAGCAGCTTCAGCTTCTGTTTCAGCAGCTTCAGCAGCTTCTACAGTTTCAGCCTCCGCTTCAGCGGTTTTATCCACATCAGAATCTTCTGTAGTTACTGATGTCTCCGGCTCGAGTTCGCTATCAGCTATCACCTCTGAATCGCTTTCAGCGGCTTGAACAGCGGTTTCGTCAGCTGGTTCGGAAGCCTCAGAGAGTTCGTCTTCGCTTGCAGCCTCAGCGCTCTCGCCAGTTGCTTCAGCAGCCCGGTCCTTGCGGGTTTTCGGTTTGGCCTTAATCATCGATGGGTCAGGCTCAGCCACCTCAATCTCGATACCGAGGGTCTCGGCTGCCGATTTCATGGAAAGTGAGATGCGCCGACGTTCGGCGTCAACATCTTGGACCTTGACCTGAACGGTATCGCCGACATGCACAACCTGGGCAGGTGATTCGATGTGACGGGTAGCCATCTCCGAGATGTGTACCAGGCCCTCGACGTTATCTCCCAGCTCGACAAAGGCACCGAAGCTGACCAGCTTGGTCACCTTGCCTTCGAGGATTGTGCCAATCGGGAAGTTGCGCACCAGTTGCCGCCAGGGGTCTTCGGTAGTCTGTTTTAAGCCGAGCGAGATACGCTCGCGGGTCAGGTCGACATCGAGCACCTCAACTTCAACCTCATCGCCAACCTTCACAACCTCGGACGGATGGGTGACATGGTTCCAGCTCAGCTCGCTGATATGCACCAGCCCATCGATACCACCGAGGTCGACGAAGGCACCGAAATCGACTATCGATGAAACCGCACCTTTCAGACGCATGCCGGGGGTCAGCTTCTCCAAGATTTCGTTGCGCTCGGATTTACGGCCTTCTTCCAGCACAACTCGCCGTGATAAGACCACGTTGTTGCGATGGCGGTCCATCTCGATGACCCGTGCTTCGAGCTGGGTGCCGGTGAACGATTCGAGGTCTTTCACCCGACGCAAATCGACCAGCGACGCTGGCAGAAAACCGCGCAGGCCGATGTCAATTATCAGGCCTCCCTTGACCACCTCGATAACCTCACCAATGACATTCTCGCCAGAGTTGAACTTGGCTTCAATGTCAATCCAGGCCCGCTCATACTCAGCGCGCCGCTTGGAGAGGATTAGACGACCGTCTTTATCCTCCTTGATTAGTACTAAGGCTTCGATTTCTTCGCCAACCGATACGATCTCATCGGGGGTAACGTCTTTGCGAATCGACAACTCACGAGCTGGAATCACGCCTTCGGATTTGAAGCCAATGTCCAACAACACTTCGTCGTGCTCGATTTTGACGACCATCCCCGTGACCAAGCCACCTTCGTCGAACTCAGTTATGGTGGCATCAATCATCTCGTTCAGCTGTGCTTCATCGACATCTTCAAAACTGATGACCGATGTGTTCTTAATCTCACTCAACAGTGGACCCCTTCCAGATAGGGCCCTTCTTTCATGTTCGCCAGGTCGGTCCTTAGTGTAAGAAGGCGTTCTGTTTTACATGTCTCGGGGCCAATAAAAACCACTCCCCTGCACCGTGTGGCTAGGAGAATTACAAGTATATTGTTTAATTACCTTCACTTCAAGCAAAAAGCTTGGCAAATCACTGGCCTGTTTGTCAGAAATTTCCGCGAATGCGGGCTGGGGCTTGCCTTGGCAGCAGGCTGGAGCTTGCCATATGTTCGCCTTTTGGCTTGACTCAGCTCATGGCTAGGGCCAGTTTTTGGTCAACTAGACGGGTTAAAGCGTCAGCTGTCGGAAGGACGCTGACCAATCGACCGCTACTGGAAACCTGGCTCAAATGTACAGTCAGTGTCTCGGAGCGCTTGGCTGGACTGCTGTTAGCTTGCTGCGTAGCTCGTTTATATTCACTCAAGTACATAGCCAGCTGCTCCTCGTCGGTCGGCTCTACCCTATCTTGGGGGTTGCCATTGGGTACAGCAGAGGCTCTTAGAAGTCGCAAGGCTATCTGCAGATTGCTATATCCGGCAGGAGGATAGACAACTGCTGCGGTCTCTTGTACACGCCCTTCAGTATTGGTATAGGTGCCAGCCGTTGCAACCGGAGCGCTGCCCGGTAGATAGACATCGGCAATCTCGGCGGTAGCTGTAAAAACCGCATCGCAAACGACCAGGTACTCTGCCTGACTGATTAACTGCTGAATAGCTAGCAGCTCTTCTGGTTCGGTATCAGGTAAAGCAGCTGCCTCGGCCAACTGGCCGATAGGGTCTTCTCCAAATACTAGGAGTGCTCTGACCGGGGTTTCTTGAGCCAGGATGTCGGCTGCAGTAGCTTGGATACCCAAGTCGTAGAGTCCCTGGCTGTTATTCTTGGCAGCCAGCCTAACGATGCCTTTGTTGGGTGAGCCGATCTGGCTTGCCAGCCAGGCGATAGTACTGAGTAGTTGGGCGGCGGCTGTTGAAAGGCTGTTCTGTTGGTAAACCAGCAGAGCCCGCTCAGCGGTTGCGTAAGCATCAGCGATGGCTTGAGCGGTGCTGCTTGGCTGGACATCAGCCAGGGAGGCTTTGAGTTCAAGATAGCCAGCACTGTCTCGCACCTCTTGCGAGCTCTTGTTCAGTAGAGTTGCGGCTATCTGACGTAGCAATTCTAGATTGTTGTCGGTCTGGACAATCTCTTTGGCCCATGGTTTCAGTTCGGGACCGATTGGCGCGTAGGGCGATTCGACACTGTTCGTCTGCAGTAAAACGACCTGGCAGCCTGCTTCTGCAGCCTGCTTCAGCTTGAGGTTGAAAACCGGGTTTGCTGCTTCATCAATGCCCACCACCAACAGGTAATCTGCTTCTGGTAGCTCGTCCAGTGAATTCGGTGAACAGTTGATACCTAGTACTTCTTGTATCCCTGAGTGGCGGTTATTAAAGCTGAAGGTATTTGCTGCTAGGCAATCCGCTAGAGTTTTCAGAGCGTAGGCTTCTTCGTTGGTGTAGCGGTCAGAGATGGCTAGAGCAACAGAGCCTGGGCCATACTCAACGAGCAAATCATCGATTCTCTTGGCGATACCAGCCAGGGTTTTATCCCAATTATCCGCTTGCCATTCAGTTGTTCGCTGGTCACGCAGCAAGGGGACGACAATTGATTCTGTAGATTGCATAGCTCCAAATTTACCTCGTCCGCAGGCCAGGCCACGGTTCACGGCTCCGTTAAGGCAGGGGTCGGCTTTGATTAGCAAGTCGCCGTAGGAATGCTGTTCCAGTTTGCAGCCGATTGAACAGTGGGCGCAGATAGTCTCAGTGACTGCAGTGTCTAGAGGTACTGGCTTAATCAGAGATAGCCGCTCTTGCAGGGCACCGGTCGGGCAGACGCTGACACACTGTCCGCAATTGATGCAACCGGATTCTTTTAAGGGTAGACCCAGGGTCGGTTGAACCATGGTTAGAAAACCGCGAGCGGTGAAGCCCAGCGCCCCGACTCCCATCAGCTCGTCACAGACTCGGACGCAGAGACCACAGAGAATGCATTTGCCTGTATCGCGGATTATGAAGGGGTGGCCATCGTCGTCGGCATTCGGAGCCAGAGGTAGACCCAACTGGTCGACTGCTGACTTGGCACCAGTGAACCGCTCGGGCTGGATGTCATAGAGATTGGCATACTTATATAGTTGACAGGTGAAGTAGTCGGCACAACCGCACTCCAGACAACGATTGCTCTCCAGCAGCGCATCTTCGACACTCCAACCGGCGACAATCTCGTCAAAGCTGTGTTTACGCTGGTCAGCAGGCATCATCGGCATCTCTGGCCGGCACTGACGCTCGCGTTCCTCAAAACTCCGCTCACTGATGTCATCTCGCTGAACGATGTACTCCGGGTTATAGGAGACATCTTGCCCCGCCAGGTAAGCGTCGATTAGTTCGCTGGTCTTTTGGGCATCAGCGATGGCCTCGACAGCAATTGAGATTTTGTCGTTACCTGAGTCACCACCCACGAAGATGCCCTCGATATTGCTCCGATAGGTGTCGGGGTCGTAGTAAAAGCTTTGCTTGGCAGTCAGCTGTATATCAGTAAGGGTGTCTAAAGCCATCAGGCCAGTGCTGTCCACTGCTTGGCCGATAGCTAAAACGACTTTATCCACAGCCAAGGTCTCGGTCTGGCCAGGAACCGCAACTGGAGCCCGGCGACCGGAAGCATCGGCTTCGCCGAGCTGCATCACCTGGAGTTTGACAGCTGCCACTTTTTTGTCAGCTGCGGCGATGTATTCGATGGGGTTCATGAGGTCTTTGAAGATGACTCCTTCTTGCAGAGCCTCTTCAATTTCGGTCTGGTCAGCCGGCATCTCGTCGCGAGTGCGCCGGTAGATGCAATAGACCTCTTCAGCTCCCAGTCTAAGGGCGGTTCGGCAAGCGTCCATGGCGGTATTGCCACCACCGATGACGGCTACCTTGCTGCCTGCAAATGCTGGTTTGCTAGGGTGCAGCGACTTGCTTGGCTGCGACTGCTCGCCTGTAACCAGAGGCTTGCTTGCAACCTGTGGCTCGCCTCCTGTCAGCGGCTCGTCTGCAACCTTTGGCTCGCCTCCTGCCAGCTGCTCTCCAGCTACCTGTGGCTCGCCTCCTGCCAGCGGTTCGCCTGCTACCTGTGGCTCGCCTCCTGCCTGCGGTTCGCCTCCTGGCAGCTGCTCGCTCCGAACCACCTGGCGCAACAGCTCGATACCACCGATTACTCCATCCAACTCTTCACCAGGCACACCAGCACCGGTGGATAACCAAGCTCCGATTCCTATTGCTACCGCGTCGTGCTCGTCTCGGATGGACTGTAGGCTGATATCCTGGCCGACTCGGGTACTGGTGATGATGCGAACCCCAGAGGCTTCAATGAAAGCCACTTCGGCGTCGACAACCGCTTTTGGCAGGCGGTATTCCGGAATGCCATAGCGCAGCATTCCACCAGCTTTGGGCATCATCTCGTAGATGGTCACTGCATGCCCTTGTTGTCTGAGAAAGTAAGCCAGCGAGAGCCCGTAGGGGCCGGCGCCGATAATCGCCACCGACTTGCTGCTCAGCTGTTCTGGTGCAGGTGGTAGTGATTCTGTACGGTCGTCTAGAGCAAGGTCATAAGCTAAATCCAGGTCGCCAGCAAAACGCTTAATCCAGGCGATGCCAATCGGCTGGTCGACCAGCTGGCGGCGACAGGCATCTTCGCAGGGATGCGGACAAACTCGACCGATACTGG
>JAIRQI010000173.1 GCA_031256575.1 Coriobacteriales bacterium | reverse complement strand
CTGGTAGGCGGATTGCGAAAACACGAGCTGCTACCAGACGGTAGAGCACCGATATCCAGTAGACAGTATGTTTATCGCATAGCAAAATCTCGTCCATTGGACGGAATGTGTTGATAGTCAGGCTGTTGTGCCGGTAGAGCAGGCTGGAGTCTAAGTCACTTTCAATCTGGGAGTGCACCTCAACAGTAGCGTTCTCATCCAAACCAGGGATTCCTGCCGAACAGAATTCCTGCACCAGGTAGTTGACAAAGGGATGCGCCTGGCTATCTAGAGTGAAGTGGCAGAGCCAGCCGCGAATGTATGCTGTAAGCAGCGGTTGGATGGTGGGTGGGAGTTTTAAGGCAAGCGAGCGTAGACTGTCCAAGCTTTCGGCTACCCGTTCTTGATGCAAGCGACTGCCAAACTTACGTATCTTCACCAGCTCCCGATGAAATACTGTGTAGAAAAAGGGGTCTGGGCCCTGGCAACCCAGCAGAAAAGCCGCTTCAACCGCAGGGTCAAGCGGTAGCGATAAGTTGGGAGGTGCCATTGGGTCTAGTGGTGCCGCACGTAGTTCAGCAAGTACATCCAGCCCCAACAGATGATGAGCAATCAAAGCCGGCATAAGACCTTACCTCCTCCAGACTAACCAGTCAGGTTAACGACTGGATTTCACCATATAAAGCACCACACGAGCTTCCACCTAGCGTGCTGACCGGACTCCTACGCCTAGTACACCGCCAAAGCTTCCCAGCTAGAACGCCACCGGACTTCTCCACATTATCAACTGGACGATTGCATAGCGCATGCAGTACGACAGTTGGCTTTGGTTAGTAGCTAGTTCCCAGGCAAGCATTCTGCGTCGCTTCGCCAAGTGTTTTTTTACAGGATACCTCAGTCACCGGTTGGTATTCACGGTACACTTTATTCGAACAGTTTTTCAGAATGGAGACGGTATGGCGAGACGTATGAACAAGCGCGAGTGGAGTTGGGTGCTGTATGACGTGGGCAATTCAGCCTTCGTGATGCTTTCAACGACGATTGCTCCAATCTATTTTGGGTCACTGTTGACTGAGGGGTCATCGGTTGTGGTCGGTTGGGGTTATGCGGAGACAATCGTCGCTTTGATTATCGCTTTGATGATGCCTGTCTTGGGTTCGCTGGCAGATTTCAAGGGCTACAAGAAGAAGTTCTTCATCGGGTCAGCCGGAACTGGGATTGTAGCCTGTTCAGCGCTTTGTCTAGCCACTTCAAGTTATAGTTTTCTTATTGTCTACATCGTAGCAGCGGTTGGTTTGAATACCTCGATTGTCTTCTGCGACGGCTTTTTAGTTGATGCTACAGATGAGGAGAACTACGACTCGGTCAGCGCTAAAGGCTATGCCTGGGGATACATTGGCTCTTTGATTCCCTTCTTGGCTTGCATCGCCTTGATTTTCGGGGGCGGAGCAATCGGCCTGGACACGGTTTTGGCTACCCGTATCTCATTTGTAATCACCGCTATCTGGTGGGCTGTCTTTACTGTTCCGCTGTTGCGAAACGTCCAGCAGACCCACTTCAAGGAGCGGGTCGGCAATATCTTCACCCAGGCCTTCAAGGGCTTGGGGGCTACTATGCGGGCCATCGTCAAGAATCGGCGATTGCTCTTTTTCATGCTGGCCTTCTTCTGCTACATCGATGGCGTACATACCATCATCCGCATGGCTACCAGCTTTGGCACTGATTTAGGCATCGATTCGACCCAGCTGGTGATGGCCCTGGTGGTAACGCAGTTGGTTGCCTTCCCGGCGGCATTGATATATGGCAAACTGTCCCGAATCGTCTCAGCTCGGCAGATGCTGATTGTATCCGCGGGCGCTTATGCTGTGATTACTCTGTATGCAGCATTCTTCCTAGCAAGCGCTCGGGAGTTCTGGATACTGGCTGTTGCTGTCGGTTTGTTTCAGGGAGGTATTCAAGCCCTCTCTCGTTCCTATTTCGGTCATCTGATTCCGGATAAGACCCATGCCAACGAGTATTACGGTTTCTTTGAGATATTCGGCAAGTACGCAGCCATCATCGGAACCTTTTTGATGAGTGTAATCACCCAGTTGACAAACAATCCCAGCCTTGGAATTCTCTCTATTACCAGCTTATTCATACTGGGGATTGTCTTCTTGCTGCTGATGCCCAAAGCGGCTGAGGCGAAGGGTTGATGCCCAAGGCGGCAGAAGCGGAGAGTTGATGCCCAAAGCGGCAGAAGCTGAGGGCTAGAGCAAGGCGGCAGAGGTAGAGAGCTAGGGTATTTGCACCAACTTGCTAGCTTGCTATTACAGGAATCGCGCAGAATCGGGCTTCGTGTTGTTCAGGTTTGCCTGCGTTTAGCCAAGAAACACAATATATAGTATGACTCAGACTTGAGGGCACAATTGTCTAACTGGTTTTATCCCCGAAAACACCGAAATCTACAACACGAAGCCCGATTCGGTGCAAGTTGTGCAGTTTTACTCGCGGGGAGAGAGCGATGGGATGGCGACAATGAAGCAGGCGCCTCCACCTGGTAGGTTGACAGCCTCAACGGTGCCGTCTAGAGATGTGACGATGGTTTTGACGATGGTCAGCCCAAGCCCAGTGCCGCCAGTAGTCCGAGCTCGTGAGCGGTCGCCCCGATAGAAGCGGTCGAACAGCCGCGCCGGGTCAATATCGCCGAATCCCGGACCATCATCGGAGACGGTAATCACCGAGTGGCCCCGAATACCTGACAGTTCAATGTGCACATGCCCGTCGTCTTCGACGTGGCGGCTGGCGTTGTCCATCAGATTGACCACCACTTGTTGCAAGCGGTCTGGGTCACCCAAAACGTCTGGGGCTTCTCCCGATGTTGAGACGTGAACGATGCGTTCCTCAAACAAAGGTTCCATGAGGTCGATGGCTTTACCCACCACATCATGCAGGTTGACCCGCTTTAATACCACCTCGCCATCGCCTTCGATGCGTTGCAGGGTGATTAAGTCGGCGGCTAGACGAGTCAGGCGCTCCGACTCGCGGATGATGTTCTCGCAGAAATAGGCCCGGTCTTCGTAGGGTATGTCCTCATCCAGCATGGTCTCGGCGGCACCACGAATCGCCGTCAGCGGCGTCCGAATCTCATGCGAGACATCCGAGATAAACTGCCCCTGGCGTCGGCTCTCGGCTGCGACGTCGGCCATCGAGGAACGAACGCGGCCCCCGACCTTATCCAGTGATTCCGCCAGATGCGTTATGACCTGGGGAGTAAAGCGTTTTTGGATTCCTTCTTCAGCAAAGCGCACGGTGTAGTCGCCTTGGCTGAGCCGCTGCACCTTGTTCAAGAGGTCGCTCAGCGGGTGCAGGAGGATGCCGACCAGGGCCGATGTGGCGAAGAAAACCACCAGCGCAGCGACTACCGCCAGCAGTGGCAACAGTTGGGTGGCGCCGGGGTCAGCCAGCAGAATGAAGCCGAGTGTCAAGACCGCCAGCAAGGTTGCCAAGGCTGATACGGAGGCAATCGCTATGCGGATGTTCCGGTAAGACATGCGCGGTCTCTAGGCGGCTTAAGTCTGTCGGCGGCTAAGGCTGGTCAGCGGCTGGTTGGCGGTTGCTCGGCGGCTGGTTGGCGGTCGGCGGTTGAGTAGCCGGCGCTTAAGTCAGACGGAAGCGGTAGCCGTAACCACGTACGGTTTCCACCAGAGTCGGGTCGATTTGCGAGGCAAACAGCTTGTCCCGCAAGCGCTTGACGTGGGTGTCGACTGTCTTGGTCTCAACCAGGTATTCCCAACCCCAAGCATCTCGCAGCAATTGGTCTCGGGATAAGACCTTACCGGCGTTGCGCATCAATGAGGCCAATAACTCGAACTCCCGCGGAGTCAAATCGATTGGCCCATGTGACCCGACAGCCATGTGGGTGCCTTCGTCCAAGGTGATTCCGGAGGCTTCGATGACCTCGTTGAAATCGTCGCCAGCTGCTTCGGTCGAAGCTGCCCGCCGCAGCAGGGCTTTGACGCGGGCCAACAGCTCGCGCACTCCGAAGGGTTTGGCTAGATAGTCATCGCCACCAATCTCTAAGCCGACGACCTTATCCAGCTCAGTATCGCGAGCTGACAAAAAGAGCACCGGAACGCTGCTGGTAGCCCGCAGGCGGCGGACAACCTCGTAACCGTCCAGGTTGGGCAGCATGACGTCCAGTACTATCAGGTCGTAATTAGCAGAGGTAGCCATGGAAAGCGCCGTGGCTCCGTCAGCAGCCACATCTACCTCGTATCCCTCTTTTTTCAGGTTGTAGCGCACGAACTCGGTAATCGAAGACTCATCGTCCACAACCAGGATTCGAATGTTGGTCTCGGTCATCTTTTGACATTGCCTCCCTAAATCATTTGTTTCAATGATAACACTTGATTGGCGTAGCACAAAGAAACCAGGTGATTACACTGGGGCGCCCTACAATGTGGAGAAGTACGCGCGAGCGGTGCGGCGGCTTGAGTGGAGAGGTGTGCTGGCGAGCGCAGCGGTGACTTAGCGCTGGCGACCGCTGGCGAGCGTGAGCGACGGCTGGCGCTGGCTGGCGCTGGCGAGCGAGCTGCTCAAGCTGGTAGCGCTGACGCTCCCACTTGTACCCACAACCGGTGCCAGCGCCACAGTACGCTTCACAGCTCCTACACTGAAGCGCCCTACTCCCTAAGAATCTGCGCTAAAATGTATGGCCTAGACAAGCAGACCGCCCGGAAGACTTGGAGTAGGCGATGCTCTTAGCAGTGGATGTAGGCAATACCCAGACCTGTCTGGGACTATACGACGGCGTGGACAAGCTGGCGTCTTGGCGCATGACCACAATAGCCACCGACACCGCCGACGAGCTGGCCATGCGCTTGAAAAGCATGCTGGTGATGGATGGCCTGGCAGCTTCTTTCGTCAGCGATATTGCTATCTCCTCGGTTGTGCCTAACCTCACCGAGCAATGGCGCAAAGCCGGCGAGCGCAGCGCCCGCCGCCCGCCGATGGTGCTCAGCTACGAGATTGCCGCGCCCTTCGTGAACATCGACTACCCCAACCCCGAAGAAATCGGAGCCGACCGCATCGCAGTCGCCGCTGCCGCCGTCGAGCTCTACGGCGCGCCGGTGATGATTGTCGATTTTGGCACGGCCACCAACATCGAAGTCATCGACAAGCGCGGATTCTTCATCGGCGGCATCATCTGCCCGGGTCTGGCCACCTCCGCCGAAGCCCTGTTCCGAGCCGCCGCCAAGCTCTCCAGCATCTCCATCGAGGTGCCCGCCTCAGTAATCGGCCGCAATACCCGCGACGCCGTGCGCAGCGGACTGACCTTTGGCGAAATCGACCGCATCGATGGCCTGGTCAAACGGGTCTTTCACGAACTGGGCTACACCACCAAAGTCATCGCCACCGGCGGCCTCTCCCCCCGGGTCTCCGGGCTTTCGCAAACCATCGACATCATCAACGACGACCTGACGCTGATTGGCCTGCGCATCATCTACAACCAAGTCAATGGGGAGAAGCCCTAGGCATTCTACTCAAGTAGCTAGCCTTCTCTACAACCACTCTCCGAAGCGGCGAATGTAGTAGGTCTTTAAGAGCTGGGTAGATAGGCAGTAGGCGACCAGGACTAAAACCAGCCAAGGAGTAAAACCTAGCGGCAAGGCGACCATGTCCAGGCCGATAGCCAGGTCACTGAACCCCACCAGCAATACCACCAGGCTGGTCAGAGCGGTTGAAATCAACAACGGCAAGGCGGCAGTACTCTGCACGAAAGGCAGCTTAGCGGTGCGAATCAGATGAATCACAGCCACTTGCGACAAGGTGCCAAAGACAAACCAAGCGGCTTGAAAGAGACTGGCTTGCTCAGGGGTGTTGGCACCGATGATGAACCACAGTAAAGCGAACAGTAAGATGTCGAATACCGAGCTCAAGGGCCCCATCATGAACATGAAGGTAGCGATGGAACTGGTGTCCCAGCGCCGCGGTTGACGCAGGTAGTCGTCGTCCACCTTGTCGAAGGGCATACCCATCTGGGAGAGGTCACAGAGCAGATTCTGGGTGAGAATCTGCACCGGCAACATCGGTAGAAAGGGCAGGGCGATGGAGGCCACGATGACCGATATCATGTTGCCAAAGTTGCCGCTGGCCGCCATCTTGATATAGCGGACGATGTTGCCGAAGGTCCGCCGGCCTTCCAGCACGCCCTTCTCCAAAACCATCA
>JAIRQI010000117.1 GCA_031256575.1 Coriobacteriales bacterium | reverse complement strand
CTAATAGTGGAGCAAAGCATGACTGCAACAAACCGTTTGGCATACATCGACAACATCAGGTTAATAGTGATTATTCTTGTACTAATCCAGCATGTGTCAGTGACCTACAGTGGTTTTGGCAATTAGTATTACATGGAAGCTACGAGCCTGGGGATTGGCCAAACCATATTCTTCGGCTTTTGGCAATCGATGACCCAAGCCTTTTCCATGGGTTTGCTCTTCTTGATTGCTGGCTATTTTGTTCCCTCATCACTTGAGAAGAAAGGTTTCGCCAAGTTTGTCTCCGACCGGTTTATCAGGCTGGGAGTTCCGGCGTTGGCTTACATGTTGTTGATTAACCCGCTAGTCATTTTGGGCTTGATGGGTGAACGCCTTGAAGGTCGCATTACCTGGAGTTCATACACTGAATACCTGGCTGGCTGGCATTTCATCGAAGGCTCCGGACCTTTGTGGTTCGCTCTGGTCTTGCTGGTGTTCTCGCTTCTTTATGCACTATTCAGATGGTTCATTCCTAACCCCTCTGCAGCTGATGTCAAAGACCGACCGCTCCCAACCAAACTGGGTATTCTACTACTCATTTTGATAATTGCTGCTGGTGCTTTTCTGATCAGGATAGTTCTACCCATCGGCACCAGTATTCAGAACATGCAATTCTGCTATTTCTCCTCATATATCGTGTTATTTATCATCGGAGTAGTCAGCAAGCAGAATGACTGGTTGTCAAGGTTGGAATATGCTGCAGGGAGGCGTTGGCTGATCAGTGCGATTGGCTTAGGATTTGTTGGATTTGCCGTCGTTATGATCCTCGGTGGTGCACTTGAAGGCGACTTGCTCCGTTTTATGGCGGGTTGACCTGGCAAAGTGCTGCCTATGCACTTTGGGAATCATTTGTTGCAGTTTCAATGACAATCGGGCTGTTAGCAGTCTGCAAAGAAAAGCTGAACAGCCAGAACCGGCTAGCCCGAACAATGACAAAGAACGCTTTCTCCGTCTATGTCTTTCACCCGCCGATTATTGTGGCTTTGACTTTGGTTTTCGCACCGATCGGTCTTCTCCCCATTTTGAAGTTCCTAATAATGGTGATAGTTGGTATTCCTTGCTGTTTTCTGGTCACAAACTTTACGATACAGAAGCTGCCCTTCATCAAGAAGTTATTCGCTTAGCGGTAGAGCGTATCTATCATGAGTTTTGTCAAGAAACGACAGCTTTATGACTCTGGCGAAGCGTTACTTGATGCGTCTATTTGCCGTCAGGTTTCTTGAGGCAGCGCTGCGCGGGGTTGGACTTTTCTCAGTAACACCAAGCCAATGAGCAAAAAGGGTAGTGCGACCAGCAATGTCACCAGGCTCGATAATCCAGCATCGAAGCCAATGGCTTGTTCGCTGATGGCTTTCATTCCTTCAGGGGTGACAATCACAAGAAACAAGAAACTGGCTAAATCAATCAGCGCATGCAGGAAGATGAGCACCCAAAGATTGTTTGTTCGCAGGTAAAGTGCAGCAAAGAAGACACCAATCATAGTTGCATAAACAACTTGGACCAACGTTTCGATGACTGCTGATCCGGTCAAGATATTCAGTAAGTGAGCCGCACCGAACAACAATGAGGAGACTATTGCTGAGATGACTATTCCGCCTTTATTATCCCCAAATCTTCTATTAAGAATACCCAACACCAAGCCTCGGACCAGTGTCTCTTCAAAAAAACCAGTAAAAAAGGCACTCAGGATAACCACTGACAGGGGTAGCATCTGTGGCCAGGTCAGGTATTCAGCAGGTAATCCAATCAGGTTCGAACCAAATGAAAGCATCGCGAACAACAGTCCATACCATCCAATTAGCAGTCCCCGGGCGAAACCTTGGCGCCCATAGATTTCGGATTTGGACAGCCCTGTCCATCTGATGACAATGATGAGCAGAATCGATAGCAACAACTGTCCTGCTACTGACACAGCTAGATATCCTGTGTAGTCGTAATTCTCTAGATTCTTACCGAATAGCATTTCAGCTGGGATAAAAAAGATACCCAGCAGAATAAAGAAAAGCAGGCACAGAATAAATGAGCATATTAACGGGTGGTTTGATGAAAAAGAGGTCAGTAGTCTTTTCATGACTAACTCCTTTCACCTGAATTACGAAAGACACTACCCAGAACTCTGGATGTAATGATAACGCTTGAACGTAGCTTCATGGTGTGCAAGCTGACTCGACAAGTAGCAGTAGTTATCGGGCATTATGACCGACGCAGACAGCATCTATTGGGCATGATGTACAGCAGTTGTGTTCGAGTTTGAAGTTTTGCTGAGTTGAAGCCAAGCAGACAAGCAATGTGCCTTTTCAGTTGCAGAAAATAGAGTAAAATACCCGTCGGCGCTTAGTTTCGCCACCCTCTTTCAAAAAAGGGTACAATAATCAGGCTGTAAAGGAAACACTAGCAATTGGAGGAACAAACATGCTAGACCCCACCAAGTACAAAGATTGGCAGATCGCGGAGGAGGCAGAAAAGACGCTGCCTTCAGTAGAGCACTTCCGCGAGCAGCTGGGGCTGCTGCCCGATGAGATCATCCCGTTCGGCAAGACGCCGAAACTGGACTTCATGAAGATCATGAATCGTCTGAAGGACAAACCGGATGGCAAGTTCATCGAGGTTACAGCAATCACCCCGACTCCATTAGGCGAGGGCAAATCGACAACAGCGCTGGGCCTGATCGAAGGTCTTGGCAAGCTCGGTTTGAATGTCGGTGGCTGTCTGCGTCAGCCGTCTGGCGGCCCGACCATGAACGTCAAGGGCACCGCTGCTGGCGGTGGCAACGCATTGTTGATGCCAATGACCGAGTTCTCTCTCGGCTTGACTGGCGACATCAATGACATCATGAACGCGCACAACCTGGCTATGGTCGCTTTGAACGCCCGTATGCAGCATGAGCGCAACTATGATGATGCGAAACTCGCAGAAATCGGCTTGAAGCGCCTGGATATCGATCCCGAGCGCATCGAGATGGGTTGGGTAATCGACTTCTGTGCCCAGGGCCTGCGTAACATCCGCATCGGCCTCGGCGAGGGAACCACCAACGGTTTCGAGATGGACTCCAAGTTCGGTATCGCTGTCGGCAGCGAGCTGATGGCCATTCTGGCTGTCTCCACTGACCTGGCTGACCTGCGCGATCGTATTGGCAAGATCATTGTTGCCTACAACAAGAAGGGTGAGCCGGTCACCACAGCTGACCTCGAGGTTGACGGAGCCATGACGGCTTGGATGCGTAACACCATCAACCCGACTCTCTGCTACACCGTTGAGCATCAGCCCTGCCTGATCCATGCCGGTCCATTCGCCAACATCGCCATCGGCCAAAGCTCGATTATCGGCGATCGCCTGGCTCTCAAGCTCTTCGATTACCACGTAACGGAATCCGGCTTCGCTGCAGACATCGGCTTCGAGAAGTTCTGGAACGTCAAGAGCCGCCTCTCCGGCCTGATGCCGCACGTCTCTGTCGTCGTAGCCACAATCCGTGCCCTGAAGATGCATGGTGGCGGCCCAGCCGTCGCTCCTGGTCGTCCTCTGCCCAAGGAATACACCGAGCAGAACCTCGAGCTTCTTGAAGCTGGCTGCGACAACCTCTTCCATCATGTCAACAACGTCAAGAAGTCCGGTATCAAGCCTGTCGTCTGCATCAACAGGTTCTACACCGACACCGACGATGAAGTTGCCCTGATCCGTCGTCTCTGCGCCGAGCAAGGTGTTCGTTGCGCTATGTCCGACCACTGGATGTATGGTGGCGAAGGTGCCATCGAGCTGGCTGAGCTGGTTGTCGAGGCTTGTGAAGAACCGGCCGAGATCAACTTCCTCTATCCGCTGACCATGCCGCTGCGTGAGCGCGTCGAGATCATCGCCAAAGAGGTCTACGGTGCGGACGGTGTCGATTGGTCACCGCTGGCCCTGGAGAAGGCTGAGCGCTTCGAGAATGACCCCTACTACGATGACTTCTGCACGATGATGGTCAAGACCCACCTCTCCTTGAGCCACGACCCAACACTGAAGGGCGTGCCGAAGGGTTGGCGTCTGCCGGTCCGCGACATCTTAGTCTATGGTGGCGCTAAGTTCCTCTGCCCGATGGCTGGTACAATCAGCATGATGCCTGGTACCAGCTCGAACCCCGCATACCGCAAGGTCGATGTGGACGTAAAAACCGGCAAGGTCTCCGGTCTGTTCTAAAGACCTACTGTCTTTACGTAATGAAAGGGGCTGCCATCCGGTGGTCCCTTTTGTTTATGGGGAGAAGACCGGGGGGAGCGTTAACTTCACTTGAAGAAGACTTCAGTAACTAACAGTATCCTTGTTTTGGAGAGAAGTCGTACAGTGTTGTCGTAGCTCTAGGTAAAGAAGGTATAATGCTTTCAATACTGAGGAGGAGCAATATGCTAACTACAAATAGTACAGGTGGGAGAAGGCTGGCATCAGTTCTCTTGGCAGCAGCAGTCGCCTTTAGCTTGTTTGTAGCTGCGTTTCAGCCAGCTTACGCGGTAGATACCATATTCACCGGTGACAAGAGTGGTAGCAGAGAGACGGTTGATGATTGGGGCGATTATAACTGGAGCGGTGACTGGAGTGGTGATAAAGCGTCGGTTTCTAGTGACTGGTGGTTGTTGGCTTGCATGGAGACGGGTTCTACCTCACCGGTAGTAACCGTGGAACCTTCTCCCAGTCATCCGGTCCCAGCAGGTATAAGCATCACACTGGTTCAAATCACTGGTCAAGATATACAGAGTTCGACTGGTAGCGCTTCCAATACGGGCAGCAACGATGATGATACATCCAACAAACCTGCAACTGACGAAGGCGAGAATGCAGCAGAACCTGAAAAAGAGGATAGCCCCTTCAACAGCCTGCTCTGGATAGCACTGTGCCTCCTGGTAATTGGTGTTCTAGCTGTTGCCAAAACATCCTTTATCACAAGACGCAGAAGGTAGACTGATACCGCGAAAGCTGACAGTAAACAACGTAAAAGCTGAAAGCAAACACCGTAAATACTGATAGAAAAACACCGCAATAGCTGCAACTTAAGCAGCACAAATGCTGATAACAAAACCGCAAAAAATAGCGGTTAATTTCAGCAAAGGAGAAAGTGGAGCAAAACCTCCTCGTACAAAATCCTCTATTCCATCGACAATCATGTGTGCATTTGCTAGAATATGTCACACAAAAGCAAGCAAATGATAGAGGACTATATATGAATGACACACTCTCAATCCGCATGGACAAGAAGCTTAAGCAGGAATTCATCGAGGTAGTTGAGTCAATTGGATTGGATGCTCCTACAGCGGTGAGGATGTTTGCCCTGCAAACTGTTAAAACAAAGTCCATACCACTCAGCCTTTCTGCAAAGACCTTAGAAGACGATGACTCCCTGAGCTTCATGGATAGCATACGTGCAGATTGGGGAGACTGGTGAGCTGGGAATATGGTGAAATCGTGACAGCACTCGGAGGTACATATGCAACCAAGCCACGCCCCGTGCTAATTCTACAAAACCCTTTGTTTGAGACTGGTGATTCGATAATCGTTGCCCCACTCACTTCAGTACGAAATGACCAGAATCAAACCCGTGTAGCAATCACTCCTAATAAGTTGAATGGTCTTGACCGAGACTGCTTTGTTGAGGTGGATAAAATCTCTGCAATCAAGACTTCAGCTCTTGGTACGAGTATTGGACACTTAGACGAAGTTGAATTGAGAGAGGTCACAGCATTAGCTGTGTCTCTGATAACACCTTCCGTTGCGAAGTGAGCGTCTGAGTTTTGCTCAACTCTAGAATCTACAGATGTATCACAGAGAGAGGCTACTATATCGGTACTAGAAGAATCAGTGACTATTCCGGTTTACTGTCTAGGATGGTGAAATCGTAACAGCACACGGAGACGCATGTTGTTAAAAATCCATCTAGTTTCAACTTAGCTACATCCCTAAGACTCTATGCGGGAATCATTCTTCATCAGGGTGCCTAAAATCGCCGGACCTCGTGCATCCATAATCTTTCCTCCCCAGAATACACCGATGACTGTAGCTGCTCCACCCCATAGAAAAGCAGCAACCAGCGCCAACCAGACTAGCCATCCTGAAGCAAAGAGTGCCCAGAGACAGATGGGTAACGACAAAACGACATCAACTCCCAAACAACCCATCTGAGACAGCATTTGGGAGCCCATCATGCCAGTCTTCATCTTCAAGGGAGACTCACCAGGCAAAGCGACAGGGTAGATGACCAAGGCCGAGAAGACTGACGATACACCCAAAGAAACCAGAAACAGGCAGACCATTGCAGTCAGCGCCTTCGGAACAACAGCTGGATTGCCGACTATCCAGGGCACAGCTATCGTGGCGATGAGTAGCATAGGTGTGGAGACCAGTAACTGAGCAATCAGCCGCCCCAGCCTGTCCTGCCAGCCCCGCACGCCACTGGTCAGGTGAATCCACCAGGCGGTGGAGTCATAGGCGACATCGGTACTGATGGTATAACCAGCCATCAAGGCCATGAATCCTAAACCAAAAGCAATCATGCTGTTAGAGAAATAGCCAATAAACTGCTCTTCTGCACCGCTGCCAGTCATATACGGAAATCCCAACCCCATTACCGTAAATAGAATCGGCAGCATCAGTATCGAGATAATCTGGCCCAGATAACGTGGGTCACGTCGCCAGTACCTCAGACTGCGGGCGACGATTGCTGCGACAGGTAGCATCGCACCTTTTACCCATTGCAGGCCAGCCAAGCGAGCGATTGAATCCTTGGTCAACAAACCGCTGGACTGCGACACTTCTGGAGTTGTCAGGGACTTGTTCAATATCGCACTGTAGAGTATGAAGCCCAGACCAAGATAGACAGCCGTGACGCCTAAGTGAGCGACCATCATCAGCCACTCACCGCGTCCAGCATCAGCAACCATCGCCCAAGGCGACCCCAGCGGGGTCCAGGCCAGTATCGAGCTGAGCTGCTCAATCATCGTCCAGGCCGTGTTTGCATCGAATGTATCAGCTGACAACATACTGGAGACTAAAGAAATCGAATAGCTGCTCATCGAGAGCAGCAAGACCATAACCAGCCCAATCAAACCCATCATATCCCGAGCTTTTCGTGTGGATAAAAACCCAGAAAGCGCGCTGGTTGCGATGCGACAACAGACCTGGGTCATCAAGAACCCAAGTACTCCTCCACATATACCTACCAAAGCTACCAGGGGAGAGAGAATCCAGGGAAGTGCGGAACCCAAGCAGAGAATTGCGGTGAATAATCCCGGTAACCCGAGCACGCCGGCTAGAATCAGGCCAGGAGCGAGTTGCCTACCGGTCAAGGAAAACTGAGCAAAGCGAGCGGGGTCCATCGTCTGGTCGAAGCCAAAAAAAACCAGCGGAATAACAGTCCAGGCAAAGACCAAAATCGAGCCGACAAGAATTGTGATTCCACCAGCTGCGGCTTCATTGCCGAGAACAGCCAGCGAACTGGCTGTTAACCCGACAAGGATTGCCAGTAGCCCAAGCAAGGCATTGAGAGCCAGAATAATCCATATGATAAGCCTGGCTATCGAGCGCTTCAATTCACCGATGGTCAGGCGTAGCTTTAAGCCTAGGAGGGTCGCAACCACGTCAGCTCCCCGTGCTCCTGCACTCCTCCCACCAGCTCGATGAAGCGCGACTCCAGGTCCATGCCGGCCGCCACATCTTGCACCGTCCCGTGCGCCAGCAGACTGCCGTGGGCAATGATTGCCACATGGTCGCAGAGCCGCTGCACTGTGTCCATGACATGGGATGAGAGAATCACCGTGCCGCCATCCCGAACAAAGCTGTGCAAGATGTCGGCAATGGCTCTGGATGAAACCGGGTCGATAGCCTCGAAAGGCTCATCTAGTACGAGCAGGTTAGGTACGTGGATAAGTGCGCAGGCCAGCCCAATCTTTTTGGTCATACCAGCCGAGTAGTCGGCCACTGTCTTCTTGGCATCGTCTTTCAATCCGAGGGCTTGCAACAGGTCTGAAGAGCGCTGTGCAACCGTTGCTTTGTCCATTCCCCGGAGCAGACCGGTATAGGTGAGCAGCTCCTGACCTGAAAGGCGGTCGAACAGCCTGAGCCTGTCCGGGAGCACACCGATACGCGGCTTGACTGCAGTCAGGTTATCCCAGACGCTGATATCGTTGACCCAGATTTGTCCAGCATCTGGTTTTAGCATACCGGTCACCATGGATAGGGTAGTGGTCTTGCCCGCACCATTTGGCCCGACAAAGCCAAACATTGAACCTTGTGGGATATCCAGATTCAACTGGTTGACAGCACAGGTCTGCCCGAAATACTTAGTCAACCCCCGGGTGACCAGCGCAAGTCGCCTAGGTTCAGGGGTAGGGTTTGGGTTTTGTTGGTTAGTGTTTTCCATGGCAAGTATCATACCCTAGAACAATCTTACAGACCACCTATTGAGAATGGACTAACAGATAAACGCAAAATACCAACTACTGTTATTAGGAAGAGACAAGTGATTTACCAAGCTTGATTGGTTTGGTTTTACGATTCATAAATGCAATAAAAAGTGCTCGATAGAGTAGCTAGTATAACAAAAGTGGTATATGTGTCGTCTTACCTAACTGTAAACAGAACAGATCAGAAGCTTCATTAACAGCTCCTGACCTAGAGAAATTAGTTGGACGCATTGTCTTAGAGGATTTGGACATATGATACATACTAGAATCGATTTCTACATCAACCGCGTGGCGTCTAACTTCAAGTATTGCAGACACTGTAAAACTTGAAGGAGTCAATAGAACTATCCCTAGACTCACATAGTACAGTAGCGACATTGCTTTTCTAACATTATTTTACTTATACTTCATAAACTAAAATAAAACGGCTATAATAATCCCTGTAATTAGCTTTTGCGAAAGGAAGGTTGTAATCCCGTGATGGATAGAGCTGGAAAACATGTAACAAACTTATCGGGCGAAGCTGCATATAAGTCATTCACCCCAAAACCTCTGCCACCGAATCCACCTATTGCGCTTGACAACGAAGCGGTGGATTTGCTGGTGAAAGCCAATAAACAACTTGCCCTTCTGGAAGGCATCGCCGCGCGAATTCCGAACGTCAACCTCTTTATTTCAATGTACGTCCGCAAGGAAGCGTTGATGTCGTCTCAGATTGAGGGGACGCAAGCCACTTTGGAGGATGTGTTCGATCCGTTGATAAACGAAAACGCCAACCGCGATGTCGTCGAGGTTATAAACTACATCAAAGCGACCGAGTTCACGATTGCCCGACTGAAGGAATTGCCGCTGTGCAACCGTCTCTTGAAAGAAGCTCACGCCGTCTTAATGGAAGGTTCTCGTGGGCAGGAAAAGAATCCGGGTGAATTTCGGCATTCCCAAAACTGGATCGGCGGACAGGGCAGCACATTGAAAAACGCACGTTTCATTCCCCCTGCGCCGGAGGACATGACGACGGCTATCTCTGACTTGGAAAAATACATCAACAACGATGATGACGAACTGGATGAGCTGATTCGTGTCGCGCTCATCCATTGTCAGTTTGAAACCATCCACCCGTTCTTAGACGGCAACGGCCGTGTAGGACGTTTGCTTATCACCCTGTACCTCATGCAAAAAGGAGTATTGACTACCCCGGTACTATATATTTCATATTTTCTCAAAAAGAACCGCATCGAGTATTTTGATCGCCTAAGCGAAGTTCGACACAACGGTGCTTTCGAGCAGTGGGTAAAATTCTTCTTACAGGCAATTTATGAATCCGCAAAGGACGCGACTGTCGCCATCGACAAGCTGACCGTCCTCCATGACAAGAACATCGAAGTCATCGAAAGCATGGGCAGAGCATCAAAAACTGCTTTACGCTTGTTTTCCTATCTCGAAGAAAGCCCCATCATCGATATTAGTAAGACGTCTTTCGAGCTAGGCATTTCATTTAAAGCCATATCTGATTCGGTAAAACGGCTTTGTGAACTGGGTGTTTTGGGACAGAGTTCCGGGAATCAGCGAAACAGGACATTTTCATACACAGCCTATCTTGATGTTTTACGGGAAGGAACGTAATCCTGGGGATAAATCATCAGAAA
>JAIRQI010000069.1 GCA_031256575.1 Coriobacteriales bacterium | reverse complement strand
ATCCTGTTCATCGAGTCATCCAACCGCCGCTCATTGGTGCACACCGACTCCGAGGTCTATTCGACCACGATGACCATCGACGCTTTGGAGAAGCTCCTGCCTTCGCCCCGATTCTTGCGCTCGCACCGTTCTTACGTGGTCAACCTGGACCGGGTCGATGAGGTCAGCGACGACTTTATCATGGATAATGGCACAGTCGCCTACATTACGGTCAAGAACCACCGCAAAATCAAGCGAGCCTATGAGGACTACGTCTTCAGTCGGGTGCGCGGTGATTCCTGATGCCAGGCGCTGCCCGCATAGACAAACCCCTCTGATGCCCGGGCAGAAGTAGGCTCGATGAATTCGCCTGAGAGAAATAATCCAGACAAGCTGCGCCGGATTACCCAGATTGCCTGGTTGATTTACTGTCTGCTGATGCTCTTTTTGGTGGTCATCCTGTTAGGTTCCGCGGTTGCCGACCGTCACAACCTGAACTACCACTGGACCGAGCTGCGCGAGGTCAACCAGGCTGTCCTAGAGCTACCCGGGCAGCAGCCGGAGCAAGTCACCTTGCCTTTGGTCGTCGAGCCAGTACAAGCTGGGGATAAAATCGTCTTGACCGCTGAAGCCAACACTTTGCAATATGACAATGCGCTATTTCGGGTATCCGGAGCATCGCTGGATATCTACGTCGATGACGTTTTAGTCTTATCCACAGGTCAGGTACAGACCTACCCGAGTTATCAGAAGACACCTACCCCGCAAATCAGTATGTTAGATTTACCGACCAGTAATGGACTCAAGCAGTTTCGTTTTGAGTACACGGTGGCCGAGGCTACCAAGTCGCTTGAGCTGGCGGAATTCTACGTCGGCGACACAGCGGTGCTCTTCATTCATATCCTCGGCCAGAACAGCCTGACTCTGATTCTCTCGATTATGCTGCTGGGAGCCGGGGTTACTCTGATTGGGGTCTCTTTGTTGTCAATGCGAGCGACATCAGCGGCAGTTTCTATTGCCTGGCTGGGTACCAGCTGCCTGGCTTTCGGGCTCTGGAGCTTTGCTCAGAATGACTTTGTGGTCTACATGATGCCGCTTCGGGCTTTGTTCTACGTCTTTGGTTATGTAGGTATGTTGGCGGTGGTGTCTCCATTGTGTGCTTTCTACAGTCGGGTGCTGGAGCGGCGTGACGCCTTAGTGCTACGTCTAGTCAATGCCATCGCTGCTTTGCTGGCCCTGTTCTTTATCACCGCCCACCTCAGTGGTTTTCTGCCTTTCGCGGTCAGTGAGCCTTTTATCCGCCGCTTCATGTCAGTAGCCTTGGTGACCTTGGGCGTATTCATGCTGGTTGAGTACCTGCAGCTGCGAGAACTGACAAGCCGTGAGCTGATTGCTCCAGCCGCCTTGTTAGCCTTGTTTGCTTTAGCTGACCTGATTGACCAGTTCTTCTTGGCTGGCGCCATCGGTAGCAGTATTATCCAGATTGGCTTTTTGTTATTCACAATCTGGATGACGGTCTTTGGTGGGCGCTACATCAACCAGACTTTCGAGGCTGCCCGCCAGAGTGCTAGCCTGAGCAGCGAGGTAGATGCCATGGCCAGCGCGCTGGACAAACAGCGCAGCTTATACCAACGGCTGACCGAGTCTTCCGAACAGGTGCGGACGATGCGCCATGATATGCGTCACCAACTCTCAGCACTCCGCGGTTATCTGGATGCCGAAGACACAGCCGGCGCCCTAGCCTACATTGACCAGCTTGACCACTACACACCCAGCTTCGCTCAGATGATGATTACCGATAATTTCAGCGTCAATGCGGTTATCTCACATTACCTGGCACTGGCTACTGAAAACGACATTCACACCGACCTGCAGATGGTGGTCCCGGCTGACCTTGGCCAGGTCTCGGAGAGCGACATGAGCATCATCATCGGCAACCTCTTTGAGAATGCCATCGAGGCTTCGATGTATCTGCCAGAAGACCAACGGGTAATCAGAATCCGCAGCCAGCTGGTCAAAAGAAACCTGACGCTGACCGTGGACAATGCCTTCGACGGTACCTACAAAACGCATGACGGGGTCTTCTATTCCCGTAAACGAACTGGTAAAGGCATCGGTCTGTCGTCGGTACAGACCATCATCGACCGCTATGATGGCAGCCTCAAGGTCGAGCTGGCTAACGGCCAATTCATGGTCTCGGCTATGGTCAAGCTTTAGGCAGAAAGGCAAAACGTGAGTTCCGAATTCACTGAGGCTTCTAATCGCATAGAAAAACTGCGGGCTGAGATTGAGCACGCCAATTACCTCTACTACACCCTGGATGCTCCAGAAATCAGTGACGCCACCTATGACTCACTGCTGCGCGAGCTAAAGACGCTGGAAGAACGCTGGCCCGAACTGCTGACCACTGACTCACCAACCCAAAGGGTGGGGGCCATTGCCAGAGATAAGCAGTCTGGGGAGAAAACCGAGGTTAGCCTGGTAGGTGCGGTAGGCGAGTCCAGCGAGAGTGGGGAGGTGAGCGAGAGTGGGGAGATAGGTGAGATTAGCCAGGTAGGTGCGGTAGGCGATTCTGTTGCAGTTAGCGAAGCTGGTGAAACCATCACAGACAGCGAGGCCCCAGGCTCTGCCAGCCAGCCAGCTTTTTCGACAGTAATTCATGCCAGTCGTATGTACTCGCTGGATAACGCTATGGACTTAGAAGAGCTGGAAGCCTGGCTGACCCGCACCGAGGCTCAAGTCTTGAGCCTCGGGCTTGAGCCGCCGGTCTACGTCTGCGAGTTGAAGATAGATGGCTCGTCTCTAGCATTGACTTACCGGGACGGGCATTTGATTCGGGCAGCGACGCGGGGAGATGGCACAGCAGGGGAGGATGTCACAGCCAACATCCGAACCGTAGCCGATGTGCCAAGTCAAATAGAATGGCCAACCCAACAAGCCACGCTATTCTCCACAGAAACAGCC
>JAIRQI010000066.1 GCA_031256575.1 Coriobacteriales bacterium | reverse complement strand
CTGGTCGGAGCGTTATCAGGCAGCGGAACATCAATGTCACCAGTATTTTTATCAGTGGCAATGACAATGATTCGCACCGTCCGGTCTAGGCGGTCACAGGTTGAGAAACAGAAGACGTTGTTGGCAGCCATCATGTCTGAATACTTACCGCTGACCTGGTAAGAACCTAGTGTGGTCAGATACTTGTTGAAATCAGCATCACTTGTAAAAGATGTTCGGCGAATCGGTGTGGTGCCACTGCAACGAATAGCTCCAATCACAGTCAGGTCATAAGTCTTCTCTGGGGTAAAAACTAAAATGCGGGAATGCTCAGCGAGAAACTGCTCAGAAGTGAAGTTAGTTATCGGGTAAAACATGGTTTGAGCAACCATATTGTGTCCGTAGGTCCAATTGCTACGATCCGTGTAGCCTGGTGTGTTTTGATAATCTAGAAAGATAGCTCCCGAGGTGTTGTAACTACCATCGGCGGTATGGGTCAGGTAATACTCATTATCTTCTCCATGCACTACCGGATAGCTGAGGTTGGTTCCGGGTATATATATCCAGGCCACAATATCCGGGTTAATGGCTTTCAAGGTTTCCCAGTCGATATTTAGGTCCTTGGGTTCGACTGTATATGTGGGGTCGTCGAGTGCCGCAGTATCTAGCCCAGCAATCGTTGCTAGCCTGTTATAGCTGGATGCCGCCGTTATGTACCTGAAAATCAGATAGCCTCCGATCAATAAGGCTATCAAGATCATAATCATACCAATCCAGAGCAGCGCATTGCCGCTTCGGCGTGTTGTTGTCTCAGCGCCATCATCACCAGAGTCTTTTGTCCAGAGTTTCTTGTTGCGCTGACCCAACAAGGGGGTGACTACTGCTGACTGGAGGTCTGAATTCTCCGAATCGCCCTGTTTATAGGGCAATAGAGTAGCTGTGACTTCAGGTGATGTCGACGAGCCATAAGTCGATGAATAATCGGAGTCTTCAAAGCTTTCATTTTGAGGGGAGAATTGCTCGTCGCTTGATTCTGCTGGTTGCTGCTCCGCAGTTAGGTCTTCATCTTCTTCAAGCTGATATTTGCCAGGCACGAAATGCTCGATCTCGATATCTTCGTAGCGCATCGCACTAGGTTTCGTTGACTCGTCCAGCGTGTCAAGGTCCAGAGCATCTGATGCGGGAGCGTCTGGGTCTGTCGTGTCTTGGTCTGGCGTGTCTGTTTCGAGAATGTCAGATTCAGCCGATTCTACTTCTGGTGCTTCTAGCTCTGTTTCGTCTGTTTCTGGTGAATCTGTTTCAGGAGGGTCTGGGAGGTCTGCTTCGGAGGGGTCTGTTTCAAGGTCGTCGGTTTCGAGGTCGTCTGAGAGGTCTGTTTCAGATGAGTTCTGCTCTAAGTTGTCCGCTCCCAGAGCTGCTCCATCAATCACTTCTACCGATACCGCTTCTTCCAGATCCTGACTGTTTGACTCTAGCTTCTGCTGTGTATTCACCTCAAGCTCAGTCGCATCCGGCTCGGTTTTCTGTTGATGTAGCACCTCGCTAGCACCGGCATCGTTTGGGCCTAGTGTTTTTGGTGCTTTCTGATTGTTTTTTTTCGGCATTCCTGTCTCTTCTGAAGCTTGGTCGTGCAGTTGGGTGTTATCGGACATAAAACCACCACTCTCAGAGCCTTACCATTTCGTGCTTATCGGTCTGAAAAGACAAGTGCTCTCGTTTCTTGTCTGCGAGAGCCTTGTTCGATAGTTGGATTATACGGCTGATCTTTAGTTGCCTTTTTTCTTAGATTTTGCTTTGGCTTTGGCTTGAGCTTTAGCTGCAAGTTCTTTTTGCCGCTTGA
The DNA here is from genome assembly GCA_031256575.1 of Coriobacteriales bacterium. Classification (GTDB taxonomy): domain Bacteria; phylum Actinomycetota; class Coriobacteriia; order Coriobacteriales; family UBA8131; genus WQXZ01. The sequence continues at coordinate 3,481 of JAIRQI010000066.1, read as the reverse complement.
TCTCCTTGAAATAGCCTTGGAGAATGAAGAAGATGATTCCAGATACGATTAAGGCTCCGATGATGATGACAAAAATCAGCGGAACTTCGAAAACCGTAAAGAGTTTGATCGGCTGTAGATACCAGGCAACATCGCCGCTACTTTCACCATTTACCGGCAAAGAATCACCAATCATCGCCAAGAAAGAGAACAGTCTTATTCCCATGTCGATCAACCTTTCGTTATCTGGATGTCAGCTTAATCCACCATCCAGATTCTAACACAGAACAATGGATTTCAAGCCACCTCTGGCTGACGTTATTATGCCAATCTATCAGCATCATCCTCGTCGTCGACAGCATCATCGATTGCTTCGTCCACCGCGTCGTCGACTGCTTCATCCGCTACGTCGTCGACTGCGTCGTCCATCGCATCGCCAACTGTATCATCCGCTGCGTCGTCCACCGCAACTTCGACTGCTTTGTCCACTGCTTCGTCGACAACCTCAGCATCCTGGTCAGATGTCGAACGTGAACGTCGGCGGTTGGCTTTACCAGCCTTGCGAGCGGCTTCCATCTGCTCGGCTTGGGTGCGGGCCTCTTCTTCATGCTTGATCTGTTTGGGGCTCTTTTTGCCGCCAGATTTCTTCATAGCTTCGTTCATTGGCCGAATCTTTGTAAAATGAATAGTCAGGCCGGCAATCATAAAGGCATAGGCGACTACTGCTGCGACTATCCAGGGCGCGTTGGCGATTCGCTGCAGAACCAAGGAGACTGCCACTCCAACTAGACCACCGATCAGGCAGAACCAGTAGCGACGACGCCATTTACGATATTCCGGGCTGACATAAGGAGTCGTGTTCGGATCATCCTCCCAGTTAAAGAAGCCCTTCTTTTTCTTTTTGGGCTCTTCTTCCTCCTTGACCTGCGCTGCGGCTTCGGCTTCAGCGCGGCTGATCTCTCCCCGGGCCAGGCGGGTCTTAGCCTCAGCTGTTCGCTGAGCTTGCTGAGCACGGGCAGCTTTACGCTGCCGCTCGGCGGCTTTCTTATCCATCCGTGCCTTGCGCTCTTTTTCAGCAGCCTTCTTCTCTGCCGATGTCTCCGGTTTGCCTTTGACCTTGACAGAGGCAGCAGCATCACTGACTGGTTTAGCAGATGAGGCGGACTTGCGGGTCTGGCCTCCTGGGCCGTCGCCTTGGTAGCGTTGATTAAGTGGATTTCGTTGTGCCATTTAAGAATTCTCCTTGAGTGTTGTTAACTCCACTATAGCAAAGAGGGTCGCTATTTACCTTGAAGTCGAAGCTACAACGGTTTACTGACAGGTCTTTTGAATATACTTGTTTTCGACCTTTGCGACGGTTTGATGGTAGAGACCCTGAAAATGCCTTGAATTTGCGCTAATGAGGTGGATTTATCCTCATATTTGGCCAAAATGTGCCAAATATGGACTGATATTACCAAATACTCACCTCATTAGCGCAAATTCAAGGCATTTTCAGGATCTACCACATGATGGAGGCCGCTCGTAGTGAAAGCTTGATCGGACTGCTCTCAGAGGAGCTGCTCGATATGGGTGCTCAAGTCATGGCTTATGCCTGAAATTGCTCGCCGCTAATCAGCTCAAAAGCCTGGATGTAGCCCTGCTCGATGGTTTGGATAATCTCGTATGGTAGAGCCGGTAGCGCCGACTGATGATCCCAGTTTGCTGAATACCAATCGATTAAGGCTTGCTGGATGAGCGCAGACTGCTCGATTCCAGCTTGGTAGTTGGCAGCCGGCCAAAGACTGCTGGTATCAGGATTCGGTACCGCTGTCAGGATGATCTGATTATCCTGCCTCCCAAAACGTAGCTGCAGGTCAGCAAAGATAATACCCCGAGAGCGGGCTAAACCATGAGCTATCTCGTAGAGATCCAAGGCGTTCGAGCATAACACCATAGCATCTCGCGTACCAAAAAGCTCGACTGTTCGAGTCAGGTCGATTTGTTGGCCGAGACTGCTTCGTGAACTAGAATCGCTCAGGATGATTGGGTGGCTCGCGCTCGTTTCATCAACGGCGCTAGCTCGACCTTCAGCTACTGCAGCGGTCTGGCTGTTGTCTTCTTCCAGGTAAGGTATGTAGATGCACTGTTCCAACAAGCTGTTCAGCTGCAAACCTGATGAGGCTTCTACCCCACCAACCGTACCGTGCTGCTCATACTCCGCCAACAAGCGCGAGGTCAGATAGCCGTTGACCTCAGCGGTAATCGGATACTCCTCCAGCTTCTTAACCAGAATCGAACGGCCTTCCAACTCAGCAGCAAAGGGTTGAAAACGCTCCGGCAGATCAGCAATATCAGCACTCAGGAAGTGCGTGTCGATGATACTCTCCATCAGCTCGTACCAAAAGATCGATAACTGGGTCAAGGCTCGGCCTTTATTGGGGATAAGATCGGGTAAGACCTGACCGAAGGCAGCGACACGGTCGGAAGCTAACAGCAATAAGTGATCGTCCAGGTCATAGATGTCGTAGCTCAGGTTCTGTCGGTCAGGTGGCATGGTCTTGAGCAGTGTCAAGGGTTTCTCCTCTCAATTATTACATCGTCTCCTGCAACCTTTGAAGCCAGGGTTTAAGAGCTCGGCTGTCATACTTCGAGACAAATACATCGTCTCCTGCTACTTCGGCTGCCTGGGTATGCAAGAACTCAGCTGCCGTTCACTCAGACTAGTGCATTGCCTCCGGCAACTTCAGCAGCCAAGGTTCACTAGTGTTCAGCCGCCGATCACTCAAACCAGAACATCATCTCCGGCAACTTCAGTTGCTAGGGATAGATAAGAGTTCAGCCGCCGTTCACTTAAGCTACCAGCATCGATCGCATCCTGTACCGCACAGCCTGGCTCGCTCAAATGTTTGCAATCCCGAAACCGGCAGTGCTCAGCCAATTCTACGATATCGGCAAAGACGGTGGCCAGACCCGTCTGGTGCTGGTAATTGCCGATGCTGCGCACCCCAGGTGTGTCAAAGTAGGCGCGTCCATCAGCAAACACCATCCGGCGGGCCACTGTGGTGTGGCGACCGGCTTGGTCACGCTGACGGGTGGCTGCCGTCAGTAGGTCATCCCTGCCAATCAGAGCATTAATCAGACTAGATTTTCCCACTCCAGAGCGTCCGAAGAAAACCGTCATGGAACCGCTTGGGCAGAGCTCTTGAAGTTCTTTGATTCCTTGCTTGTCCAGTGCCGAACAAGCCAAGACTGTAGTGTCTGGGGCTAGCTGGCTGATCACTTCCAACTGCTCGTTGAGTGGTTCGGCAAGCCGGTCAACCTTGTTTAGGACGAGCGTCACTGCCGCTTGGCTTTCATAAGCTGCAACCAGTTGACGCTCCAAATAATCTAGGTCTAGATAAGGTCGGCTGATATCGGTGACCACACAGACTCGGTCGAAGTTTGCTGCCAGCATTTGCTCTTCGACCAAGCCGGAACCGATGCTGGGGTGTTCCCGACAGACCCGCCGAGCCAGTACAGT
>JAIRQI010000052.1 GCA_031256575.1 Coriobacteriales bacterium | reverse complement strand
TAGCGACCCCTTGGGAGACGCTGGTTTTACCGCGCTTCTAGATTTGCCGGACAAACCGGAAAAGCCAGAGCCGGAAGAAGAAGTCGAAGACATCGACTACCCAGCTGTGGAGAGTTGCTATCGGGGCTTCTACCAGCGCTTTTATGCAAATGGCGAGGATGGGCGGCTGTTCTTACTGGGAGTTCAAGGAATAGTTGGCTCCCGCATTAATACCCGAGCACTTGCTGGTGGCCGTGAGCTGCTGGCCTTAGACGGGGGAGTAGTCGGACGTGTTGCTGGCCCCGAAATCATTGAATTGAATGAGTTGGAAAGCCAAGGCTGGCAAGTCGAGTGCCGATTGGTTTTTAGCATCTATCATCCAGACGATAAACGCTTCTCTGGCGAAGTAGCTTGGTTTGCTTATGACAGTCAGATTGAAGCTGAATGGCAGGCCTTGGCCAGCTTCATCGAAGGCATTTCCTTTCGTATCTCATTTGGAATGCATCCGGGTTTGAACCTGGACCAGCAACAGTTCCAGCGGGTCTTGAAAAGCCACGGCCAATGGGATCAGACCAAAGACGTGCCTCCTGAACCCTTGCCCGCTGGAGCGTTGATTCATAAGCGTAGCCGTAACCTGTCAGATCGCTTAGTACACTCTGCTTTGGAGCATCGCCTGGGATGCAATATCGCTACCTGGATATTCCTGGCAGCGATATTGCTCTTGGTGATTTTTCTATTCGCCTGGTTTGTCTGGCCTGGTTGGTCAGGCTAGCAGTACGAAGCTTTAAGCCTGCTCGGCATCTGTCTCAGCAGCTACATCAGCTGCTGCTTCCACCGCATCAACTGCTTCCACTGCGTCAGCTTCAACAGCATCCACAGTTTCTGCAACATCAGCATCCGCGGCATCTACAGCCTCGCTATTCTCCGCTGTACTCTGCTCAGCTTCTGCCTCCTCGGCTTCACTGCTCGCAGTGTCATTGTCTTCAGCTTCGCTTGCTGCTTCATCAGTCTCTTCGATAGCAGCGCTCTCATCCACAACCAACACCTGGATAGTAGCTTTGACATCGCGGTAGATAGAGATGACCGCAGTATGCTCGCCAACAGTCTTAATCAGCCCGTGTAGATCGATACTCTTACGATCGACCTCGATGTCATGCAGGGTGCTTAAAGCCTCAGCAATCTGAGTAGTGGTGACCGAGCCGAACAGCTGGCCTTCTTCCCCGACCTTGGCCGGGATTCGTACAACCTTGCCTTCCAGGGCAGCCAACAGCTTGTCCGCGGTGTCTAGTCGGGCAGCTTCGCGCTTCTCGATGTTATGGCGGCGCAGTTCCAACTGCTTCAGGTTGCCGCGAGAGGCCTCGATGGCAATCTTTTTGGGAAACAGGTAGTTCACAGCATAGCCGGTGGCAACTTCGACGATATCACCTTCGCCACCTTTGCCGCGTAGTTCTTGGAGTAGGATTACTTTCATCTTTTGCCCTCCTAGCCGCGGCTCTTGCGGTCGATCCGATTGCTGATGGACGGCACAGCGTAGGGTACCAGAGCTATTTCGCGAGCGCGCTTGATGGCGGTGGCCAGGTCACGCTGGTGCTGCGTACAGGCACCGGTGACACGGCTCGGTTTGATTTTGCCCCGATCAGTCATATACTTGCGCAGCAGAGTGGAATCTTTGTAGTCGATGAAAGTGGTGCTCTCGCGGCAGAATTGACAGAATCGTTTGCGGGGTTGGCGGGCGGCATACTCAGCCACATCTACCTCCTAAAAGTCTCGTTTAGATATCCACTTAAAAGGGGATATCCTCGTCATATACAGTGATCTCTGGTGCCGGTGGAATATCTACTTCTGCAGCAGGTTGGACGTTCACCGAACCATTGCCATTTTCATAATTACGGGAGAGGAACTCGATTTCCTCCACAGTTACATCCAGTTTGGAGCGACGTTGGCCGTCCTTCTCCCAACTGGAGTAACGCAGCTTGCCTTCGATGGCTACCTTCATGCCTTTGGTGAGAATACGGGAGAGGGCATCGGCGCGTGCTCCGAAAAGCGAGCAGTCCACGAAATTAGCGTAGTTCTCCCACTCACCAGTTGAGGCATTGCGGCGACGGTCATTGACAGCGACACCAAAACTCAATACTGATGCGCCGGATGGAGTGTTCCTCAAGTCAGGATCACGGGTTAGGTTTCCGGTTATTAATACTTTGTTGATACTCATTGTTTCACCTTCGTTCATCTGTCAGTTCGGATCAGTTCGTCCGCTTCGGTTCGCATCTGCTGGCAGTGCTTTTAGCTTCTCGCTGTGGCTTCTTGCGGTGCTTAAGTGCTTTTGTGCTTTGGTGCTTTGGCGCCTTAGTGCAGCGTTGCAGGTCTGGAGAAGCTCATTGCCTTAAAGATGCGTCAGTCACGATCGGTGCGCGCCACGATGATGAATCGTTTTACTGCGTCGGTAATTCGCAGCACACGATTGATCTCATCGATACTGGCTGGCTCAGCATGGAAGTCGATAAGCGTGTAGTCGCCATCAGCTAGCTTGTCTATCTCATACGCCAGCTTGCGACGACCCCAGTTGTCGATGTTATCGACAACTCCACCCTGAGCGGCGATCGTTGAATCGATACGCAGCATGGTTGCCTCACGATCTTCTTCCTCTAATGTGGGATTAACGAAGAATAGTAGTTCATAAGCCTTCACGGTTCACCTCCTTTGGACTATTATGGCTCGGGGTTTTGAAGGCGATGCCCGAGCAGGAATGAACCCGCGTAGTGTAGCATTAAACGCCCGACTTGTGCAAATCCCCAACTGTTGTGACTTATGCTGCAAGACTAGCTTAAGCGGGAGCACTGACATAAACCATTAGGCTATTTGAATAGCAACTGAAACTTTACTGACAGGTTTTGCGGCTGGCAGCTCAACCGAAGACATCCTAGCCATCCGACAAATTGGCAGTCAACCAACACAAAAAGCACGATTATCAACCTTGCCGGTGCAGAATAATTGTAGAATCATCAGACCAGAAAAATAGGTTTGGGGAGATTGATGTCTGCACTTAATGAACCTACCAGCACTGCCAATACACTGATTGAGAAGCCGCACAACCGCGAGGCGGAGCAAGCCGTACTGGCTGCAATGATTCTCGACAAGGATATAGTCGAAGAGGCCATCGCCCGCATCAGTGCCCGCGACTTCTTTCGCGGCTCACACCGGGCGATTTTCTCCGCAATTAGCGAACTCTCTGAAAAGCGGGTGCCCATCGACCAGATTACATTAGCAGACCGCTTGGAGGTGCGCGGTGACCTGGACCAGGTTGGCGGCTTGAACTACATTGTCTCGCTGGCTAACAATTCGATGGCTATTTATAACTGGGAGAACCACATCGAGATTGTCCGCCGCAATTCTCTGCTGCGCGATTTGATGGATGCTGCGGAGCAAATCAAAGGGCTGGCGGTCAGCCCCCTGGACGACTCCGAGGAGATTGTCGGGGAGGCCGAGCGGCTCTTGCTGAACGTCACCCAGGAGCGGGTGGAATCGGATTTTGAGATTATCGGCGAGCTGCTGGTGCGCACCCACACAATGCTGGAAGAGCAGAGTACCGACCAGCAGCATCTGATTGGTGTGCCTTCCGGCTTCATTGACCTGGACCGTCGCCTGGCTGGTTTTCGGGGAGGAGACCTGATTGTTCTAGCTGCCCGTCCCGGCGTCGGCAAGTCGGCGCTGGCTTTGAATTTCGCCATCAATGCCGCTAAAGCGGGAATCACCGTGGCCTTCTTCTCGCTGGAGATGCCCTCTGACCAGCTGACGCAGCGCATCCTGAGCGCTGAGGCCGGCATCGATGGCTGGCGGATGCGTACGGCTCAACTCAACCAGTCCGATTGGGACGCCATTCCCCGGGCTGCCGATGCCTTGTATTCCTGCGAGCTCTACATCGAGGATAATCCGGCTTTGAACCTGATGCAGCTGCGCGCCAAAGCCCGCCGCCAACTGCGCAGTGTCCCTGCTGGCAAGGGCTTGATTGTCATCGACTACCTGCAGCTGATGCAGCCGTCCCGCACCGGCTACGAGCGCCAACGCTACGTCGAGGTCGGTGAGCTGACCCGCGGTTTGAAGGTCTTAGCCAAAGAGCTGGACATGCCGATTCTAGCCTTGAGCCAGCTATCACGCAGTGTCGAGGCGCGTACTGATAAACGTCCCCAGCTCTCTGACCTGCGCGAATCGGGCAGTATCGAGCAGGATGCAGACGTGGTGCTGTTTATCGACCGGGCAATGAATGAAGAAGAAGCTGCGGAGAAGAACCGTCCACCCTTTGGTACTGCTAACTTGATTATCGGCAAGAATCGCAACGGTCCGACCGGTATCATCAACCTGGCGTTTGACAGCCGCACCACCAAGTTCACCAGCCTCAGTACCTTCTCCGCCGCTACAGCATTTGAGGAACCGCCAGAGCTGAGTTGACGACTAGGGTTTGTGGAGTCGCGAGGTTTGGGTTAGCAGGAGGTATTGGGTTGGCTGGGCTTGCGGTGTCGCGAGAGCTGGGTTGACGAGGTTGCCAGGTTTAAGTTGGGTTGAGGTTTGCGGGGTACCAGGGCTGAGTTGACGA
>JAIRQI010000020.1 GCA_031256575.1 Coriobacteriales bacterium | reverse complement strand
CATCCCACCCAGGCCCTGCTGGACCTGTTCACGATGCGTGAGCATTTCGGCCACATCGAAGGTTTGAATGTCGCCATCGTCGGCGATATCAGCCATTCCCGGGTCTTCGGTTCTCTGGCTCCCGGGCTAGCCATGTTGGGAGCCAAGGTTACAGCTATCGCTCCAAAGACCTTGCTGCCAGCAGTACCGGAAGCTTTAGGTGCGCGGGTCATCCACTCTTTAGATGCCGAGTTAGACCAGTTTGATGTCTTGTATATGCTGCGCATCCAACAGGAGCGAATCGAGCAATCGCCGTTTCCGACCTTACGGGAGTACTCACGGCTGTATGGCATCAACAGCGCGCGTTTGGCAAAGCTGTCTGACCAGGCGATCATCATGCATCCCGGTCCAGTCAACCGGGGTGTGGAGTTGAGCTCAGAGGCCATTGATACCGCTCAAAACCTGTTGCTTGACCAGGTCAATGCCGGGGTAGCGGTGCGCATGGCACTGATGTACCTGTTGTTGGGAGGTGATCAGGATGGCCTTGTTGCTTAAGCGCGCCAACTGTGTCGATCCAGCAGTCGGGTTTGACCAAGCCCAGATGAAAGACATATTGATTTGTGATGGCATCATCACAAGAATCAATGATTCTGCAACCACAACTGACCAAACCCACCCTGACAAAGATTTCGGCGACATCGAAGTCTACGATTTGGATGGCCGCTTGGTGGTTCCCGGTCTGATGGACATGCATGTGCACCTACGCGATCCCGGCCAGGAATACAAAGAAGACATAGTAAGCGGTGCCCGGGCTGCTGCCCACGGAGGCTTCACGGCTGTACTGGCCATGCCCAACACCATCCCGACGGTCGACAGCGGCGCTGAGGTCGGTTATGTGCTAAAGAAAGCCAGCGAAAACACACTGACCCGCATCTACCAAGCCGGGGCTTTGACTGTTGGCTTGAAAGGCCAGGCTTTAAGCGAGATGGCCGATATGGCAGAAGCCGGTGCTCTGGCTTTCAGCGACGACGGGCAGGGGCTGCAAGACTCTGGAATGATGCGCCTGGCTATGGAGTACGCTGCTACGCTTGACAAACCTGTGCTCTCGCATTGCCAGGTGAACTCGCTCACAGCTTCCGGGCAGGTCAATGAGGGGCTTGTCTCCACACGCTTGGGACTAGCTGGTTGGCCAGCCGCTGGTGAGCAGATCATGGTCGCCCGCGATATTGCCCTGGCTGAACTGACAGGCGCCCGCCTGCACATCCAGCATGTCTCGACAGCTGCCACTGTCGAGCTGGTGCGGGCAGCCAAAAAGCGCGGAGTGGCTGTGACTGCCGAGGTCACCCCGCATCATCTGTTCTTAAGCGAGCAGGCTCTAGATGAACGTTATGACACCAACCTCAAGATGAACCCGCCTTTGCGTACCCCTGCAGATACTGAAGCTCTGCAAATTGCCCTTGTCGAAGGGGTGATTGACTGCATCGCCAGCGACCATGCCCCACACGCCCGGCATGAGAAGGCTTTGGAGTTTGAGCTGGCTCCCTTTGGGGTGATTGGCCTAGAGACCGCTTTGGGACTGGTGTTAAGCGAGCTGGTCAGCAAAGGCAGGATGTCTTTAGCGCAACTGGTTGAGCGCATGGCTCATGCTCCGCGTCGCATCCTCGGGCTAGCAGCCGTCAACTTGGCGGTCGGCAGCCAGGCTGACCTAACGGTCATCGAGCCAGATTACAAATGGCAGGTCAACGCCGATGATTTCGTCTCCCGTGCTCAGAACAGCGCTTTCATCGGTCGACAACTTATAGGGAGGGCTTCAGACGTTTTTGTCGCTGGGGAGAAGTCCTTGGAGAGAGGAGTAGTGAAATGCTGAACAACCAGCCAGCGGTGCTATTCTTAGAGGATGGCACCAGTTTCAGTGGGGTCAGTTGCGGCGCTTTAGGCGAAGCAATCGGTGAAATCAACTTCGATACGAGCATGATTGGCTACCCAGAAATCATCAGCGATCCAGCCAATGCTGGACAGATAATTGCCCTGACTTATCCTCAAGCCGGCAACTATGGGGTAGCTCTGGCAGATCTGGAAGCGAGCCGTCTGGCCTTGCGTGGCCTGGTGCTCCGGGATATCCCAGGCGAGCCATCGAACTACCGGTCTAATATCAGCCTGCCGGACTTTTTGGTTCAGCAAGGCACTGTTGCGATTACCGGTATCGACACTCGTACACTGACCCGCCATCTGCGGGCCAACAGTGCCCAAAGGGCAATCATCTCTACCGTCAGTAACGACGCGGCAGAATTATTGGCCAAAATCCAAGCCGCACCAAGCTTGAGCGGCTCCAATCTGGTGGCTGAGGTCAGCTGTAGCAAGCCCTATCTGTATCAGATGCATCCTGACCATATCGATTGGTATAGCCCCCTGGCTGAATTGAGCTTGAAGATAATCGCTGTTGATTTAGGCATTCGCCGCTCCACCTTGGACAACCTGGTCCGGATGGGTGCAGCGGTGATAGTCATGCCCTGGAACAGCAGCGCTGAAGAGATTTTGGAATACGAGCCACACGGCGTGCTTTTCTCCTCTGGCCCAGGAAACCCCCGGGTGCTGACACCAACCATCCAGACCGCAGCCGCTCTCTTGGGCAAGGTGCCGGTAATGGGCATTGGCCTCGGCCACCAGGTATTGGCCTTAGCTGTCGGAGGTTCTGTCCGGCGGTTACGCAGTGGCCATCGCGGGGCTAATTATCCGGTATTCAACCTGGCCCAGGACTCGGTAGCAATCACCACCCAGAACCACGGCTTCTGTGTCGACTTTCGGTCAATGGGTGAACTGACCGTGAACCAGGGACACACAGCAATCGTCGATAATCCGACCTGTGGGCGCATTCAGTTGGCCGAGTTGAACCTCAATGACCGCACGGTGGAGGCTCTTCGTTACCTTGATGTCCCGGTACTCAGCTATCAATACCTGCCTGAGCTGGCTCCTGGCCCGATTATTAAACCCAACCCCTATAACGCTTTCATCGACTTAATCAGTGAAAGTGAGGTCAACCATGCCTAAGCGGACTGACATCCAGAAAATCCTGTTGATAGGCTCAGGCCCGATTGTCATCGGCCAAGCCTGTGAGTTTGACTACTCTGGCACCCAGGCCTGCAAGGTCTTAGCCGAAGAAGGCTATCAGGTGGTTTTGGTCAACTCCAACCCGGCGACCATCATGACAGACCCCCAGATGGCGACCCGCACCTATGTTGAGCCATTGACCCCGGGCTCCCTGACCCGCATCATCGAGATTGAACGGCCGGATGCCCTGCTAGCTACCATGGGCGGCCAAACCGCCTTGAACAGCGCCGTCGAACTGGCTAATAGCGGAGTCTTAGACCGCTACCAGGTCGAGCTGATCGGCTGTGACCTGCACGCCATCCAGACCGGTGAGGACCGCAGGCTGTTCGCCGAGGCGATGGCCGAGATTGGCTTGGAATGCGCCCGTAGCGGTACCGCTTACAGCGTTGCTGACGCTGAGGTCCTGGCGCAGACCATCGGTTATCCGGTCGTCCTGCGCCCGGCTTACACCTTGGGCGGAGCCGGTTCGGGCATCGCCCACAACCTGGCCGAGCTGCAAGAAATCGTCAGCCAGGGCCTGGCCCTGTCCCGCGCCGCCGAAGTCTTGGTGGAGGAGAGCGTAATCGGCTGGAAAGAGATAGAAATCGAGTCGATGCGCGACCGTAAAGGCAATTCCATCATCATCTGCTCGATTGAAAACGTCGATGCTATGGGCATCCACACTGGCGACAGCATCACTGTCGCCCCCGCTATGACTTTGACCAAGCTGGAATACCAGCGCATCGTAGCAGCGTCGAGAGCAATTATGGAGAAGGTCGGGGTGGCTGGCTCCGGAGCCAACATCCAGTTCGCCATCAACCCACAAGATGGCCGGATGCTGGTCATTGAGATGAACCCCCGCGTTTCCCGTTCCAGTGCTTTGGCTTCCAAGGCTACTGGCTTTCCGATAGCCAAGATGGCTACCAAGTTGGCGGTCGGTTATACCTTGGATGAGATCCAAAACGATGTGACAGGAGTGACCAGCGCCTGCTTTGAGCCGAGCATCGACTATGTGGTAGTCAAATACCCCCGCTTCGCCTTCGAGAAATTCAAAGGTACTGAGACTATCTTAGGTACCCGTATGAAGGCAGTCGGTGAGGTGATGGCCATCGGCCGAACCTTCGAAGAGGCATTGGGTAAGGCTATCCGTTCATTAGAGACCGGTCGTGCCGGGCTGGGAGCAGACGGTAAAGACGAGTTCGATGAAGAACACTTCTGGGGCCTGGTCAGTCTACCCACCGAACAGCAACTCTTCTATATTGCCGAGGCCTTACGGCGTGGGTTTTCAGTTCAGGATGTCTATCTAGCCTCCAAAATCGACCCCTGGTTCTTAGAACGTATCAAAGCCATCGTCCAGGTCCAGGAATCGTTAAGCGGCAAGCTGCTACTGGAACTAGGGGCCGCTGACCTTTGGCAGGCCAAGCGTTTCGGACTCTCAGACACTCAGATTGCCTACTTGACCGAGAGTAGCGAAGCAGATGTCAGAGCCTACCGCAAGGGCTTGGAGGTCTTGCCCACCTTCAAGAGAGTCGATACCTGTGCCGGGGAGTATGCCAGTCTGACCAGCTACTTCTACAAGACCTATGAACCTGGTGAGAATGAGGTGCACCCAGCAACTAAGCCACGAGCGGTGATCTTAGGAGCTGGCCCAAACCGTATTGGCCAGGGTATCGAGTTCGACTATTGTTGTGTTCACGCTGCTTATGCCTTGGCTGATATCGGTTATGAAACAGTGATGATCAACTGCAACCCTGAGACCGTCTCCACAGATTACGATACCTCTGACCGGCTTTACTTTGAGCCTCTGACCTTTGAGGATGTCTTAGATGTGGTGGAGGTTGAAGACCCTGCCGGAGTCTTGGTGACCCTCGGTGGCCAGACCCCCTTGAAGCTGGCCCAGCCACTGCTGGCGGCCGGAGTGCCAATCATGGGCACCCAGCCTGAGTCAATTGACCTGGCTGAAGACCGGGAGCGCTTTGCTGCCCTTCTAGATTCGATGCAGATTGCCTACCCACCGGCTGGCACCGCAGTCAGCCATCAAGAAGCGCTGGATGTCGCTGCCCGCTTGGGCTTTCCCTTGCTGGTCCGGCCCAGCTATGTCTTAGGCGGCCGGGGAATGGTCATTGCCTACAACCAGGCTTATCTGGATGAGTTCATCGTCGAGGCTGTTCGCATCACCCCGGATCACCCGGTCTACCTCGACCACTTTCTAGAGAGTGCTATCGAAGTCGATGTCGACGCTTTATGCGACCATCAGCAGGTCTACATCGGCGGTATCTTGGAGCACATCGAAGAAGCCGGTATTCATTCTGGTGATTCCAGCTGCTGTCTGCCGCCCTTCTCCTTATCTGATGCCATCATCGAGGATATCTCTAACATCACCCGTCGCCTGGCCTTGGCGGTCGGGGTCTCTGGGCTGGTGAATATCCAATTTGCAGTCAAAGACACCCAGGTCTACGTCATCGAGGTCAACCCCCGGGCTTCGCGGACGGTACCTTTCACGTCCAAGGCCAGTGGGGTACCTCTGGCTAAATGTGCAGCGAAAATTATGGCTGGACAGACCATCGCCAGCCTCGGGCTGCCGGAGAAGACCCGGGTTCCCAAGAATTTCAATGTCAAAGAAGCAGTGATGCCCTTTGGACGCTTTCCTGGTGCCGACATCATCTTAGGTCCGGAAATGAAATCGACTGGCGAGGTGATGGGTATCGGCCCCAACTACCCGACTGCCTACGCCAAGGCGGCTTTGTCCATTGACTACTCCCTACCCAAGGAAGGCGTGGTCTTTGTCAGCGTCTGCGACAAAGATAAACGGGCTGTCATCTCGATTGCCAATAACCTGGTACACCTCGGCTTCTCGATTATCTCGACCGAGGGTACCGCCAAGACCTTGAAAGCCGCTGGTATTCCGGTTACACCGGTGCGTAAAATCCAGGAGGAGAGTCCGAATATCGCTGACGAGATCGCTGCCGGACGGGTACAGATGATGATCAATACCCCCTTAGGCCAGGAGACCCGGGGTGATGGCTTCAGGCTGCGAACCCATGCTGTCCGCTATGGGCTCTGTTATGCCACAACCTTGGCTGGAGCAAATGCCATGATTGGCGCTATCGCTGTGGTCCAACGCGATGCCGGTCTGAATACCAACGAGCTGGCTCCGATCGCCCTGCAAGATTTAGGCCAATGGAATGGTCTATCCGATGAGCTGCTGGTCGATGAAGATACGGTTACCGGTGCTACTGCCGATGCTGCTGATACCGCAGCTGCTGAAGACACAGTCACCGGAGCTACTGTCGAAGCAGCCGATTCTGCAACTGCTGAAGACACAGTCACTGGAGCAACTGTCGAAGCAGAAGCAACCGCAACTGCTGAAGTCACAGTCACCGGAGCTACTGTCGAAGCAGAAGCGACTGCAACATCCGAGGTCGAAGTTACTGCAGTACCTGAGGTTGAAGCTACTGACGAGGCTGAAACTTCAGCTGCACCTGAAGCTGACGCAACCGCTGAGCTGAGAAGTGTTACTCCCCAACAGACCTCGCTCTTCGACACTGCCCAATCTGCGGAGCAGAACCTATGATCTCAATCGATGCCCGAGTGTTGTCTAACCATAATCTGCTTGGTGATCTCTGGCAATTGGAGTTGGCTGCTAACGAGATACCGGAGATGATTGTACCCGGCCAGTATGTACATCTGAGGCTGCCTGGCAGCCCTGAGCATATGCTGCGCCGTCCCTTTACTGTGCACCGGGTGTCTGTGGACGAAGGTGAGTGCGATTCGCTTACCATCACCTACCAGGTAGTCGGATCGCTGACAACCCTGATGTCTCAACTAACAGATAAGGACCAGGTCAATCTGCTTGGGCCGTTAGGGCAAGGTTGGCGGCTGCCAGTCTATAGCAAGCGAGCCTTACTGGTCGCTGGTGGAGTTGGTTGGGCCTCCCTGGCTATGGCTGCTGGCAGCCTGGCGGCTTTCAGTGTACAGACCCACCTGCTGGTCGGAGCGCGCAATGCTGGCTACTTGAAAGCTCTGGCTGTAGGAATCAACGATCGGCCTTATCCACTGAATCTTTATGGCTCTGCCGAGCAGACCGGAGACTCATTCATCCACTACGCTACCGACGATGGCTCCCTGGGGCACCATGG
>JAIRQI010000005.1 GCA_031256575.1 Coriobacteriales bacterium | reverse complement strand
GGGGGTTAATCAGCTCCACAAGCTGTTCGCTATCGCCATAACCCATCGGCACATCTGTTGCATCAGTCGGTGGCACGAAAGCATAGGTCATTGTCTCGTTTAAGCCCATTGACCTCAGTAAACGCCCCAGTTGTCGTTCCTTGGCCTGCGTCTCGCTGAGCTGCCCGGTCCTTTCTCGACCGCCAGGCAATGTCGGCTGCACGCGGTTCATGCCCCAGACCCTGAGCACCTCTTCGTAAAGGTCAATCTCCCTCAGCAGGTCAGGACGATAACTCGGCGGAATAGCACGAAGGCTTGACTGCAAGCCGCTTGGCGGCTGCTCGCTACCAGGCACGACTCGCTCAATTGCAGTAACCGTACAACCCAACCGCGTCAGGATGGCCTCGATATCTTCAACAGGGATGCTGGCCCCGACAAACCTGGCAAAACGCTCGATACGAAACTCCAGCTCGGGCAGTTCTCGAGGCAGTGGGTAGCAGTCGACCACCCCTTCCTCAATTACTCCTCCAGCCACAGCGGCAATAAGAATCGCCGCTCTCAGCGAGTAATCGGCTGAACTGCGGTCGTCCACTCCCCGCTCGTAACGCATCGAGGATTCACTGACCAGCTGCAAACGGCGGGAGGTGCGGCTGGTGTGATTGGCGCTGAAAGCAGCCGACTCCAATAGTACATTGACCGTAGCATCGCTAACCTCGCTGGTCAAACCACCCATTACCCCGGCCAAAGCGATGGTAGCACCAGCTCCTGCAGCCGCATTGGCATCAACGATACAGGTGATATCCGGCTCCAGTAGCCGTTCCACACCATCCAGCGTGGTGAACTTCTCCCCATCATGAGCAGCCCGGACGACAATCTTGACTTGCCCAGAAGCATCCTGAGCCAGACTGTCATAGTCGAAGACATGCAGAGGCTGGCCGAGCTCGAACATGATGTAATTGGTGATATCGACGACATTGTTTACTGAACGGGTGCCGGCTGCTGTGACTCTTTCAACTAACCAATCTGGAGAAGACCCGACCTTGACTCCCCGAATCAGGCGCGCAGTATAGCGCGGGCAGCGTATTGGGTCGTTGATTTGAGCGCTGACAAGCTTACTGACCGAGCCACTGCTAGCTGGCAGAGACTCAATCAGGGTCTCAACCGCAGGTAGCTGGTAGTCCAAGCCGTAGACCGCAGCCACCTCGCGGGCGACACCTAGCATGCTCATGCAGTCTGCCCGGTTCGGTGTGATATCCAGGTCCAAGACCACGTCAGATAAATCTAGATACTCAGCCAGGCTCGTTCCTACTGGTGCTGACTCCGGCAGAATCATGATACCTTCGTGGTCCTCGCCCAGGCCCAGTTCCAGGGCCGAGCAGTTCATGCCACTTGACTCTACTCCCCGCAGCTTGGTCTTTTTTATCTGGGCTCCATTGGGCAAGGTTGTACCAACCAGAGCAACCGCGACCTTATCCCCATTATTGAAGTTTTGGGCACCGCAGACAATCTGCAAGGGTGAAGGGCTGTCCGAAGCGTCCAGGTTGAAGCTGCCCACATCGACAGTCGTGACCCAGAGGTGGTCGGATTCCGGCAGCGGCTGCTTATCGATGATTTGGCCGACCACCACGCCATCCAGGCGCGCGCCGACCACATCGACGGCATCGACCTCGGTGCCGGTGAGCTGCATCTGTTCAGTGAATTCAGCCAGGTCGACGGGTACGTCCACCATGGTTTTCAGCCATTTTAGTGATACTTTCATCTGTACCCTCCTAGAATTGCCGCAAGAAACGTACGTCGCCTTCCAGCAGCATACGCAGGTCGGACACGTTGTATTTGAGACAGGCGGTGCGCTCCAGGCCGATGCCGAAGGCAAAGCCGCTGTAAACCTCGGGGTCGATGTCTACGAAGCCAAAGACATTGGGGTCGACCATGCCGCAGCCCAGTATCTCCAGCCATCCGCTGCCTTTGCAGAAGCGGCAACCGCTGCCTCCGCAGATTTCGCAGGAGACATCGACTTCCGCCGACGGCTCGGTGAAAGGAAAGAAATGGGTACGAAAGCGGGTCTTGCGCTCCGGCCCGAAGATGCGTTTGCAGAGGTAGTCGAGAGTTCCCTTGAGGTCACCGAAGGTGATGCCCTTATCCACAACCAGTCCTTCTATCTGGGAGAACTGCGGAGTATGGCTGGGGTCGGGAGCATCGCGGCGGTAGACCCGGCCAGGTGCCAGGATGTAGATTGGCGGACGTTGCTGCTCCATCACCCGCACCTGCACCCCGCTGGTTTGGGAGCGCAGCATGACATCGCTCTCGTTTGAGATAGCCGCTCGGTCGCCTGAACGGTCCCTGATAAACAGGGTATCCTGCATACCTCGAGCTGGGTGGTCAGGTGGAGTGTTCAGAGCGGTGAAGTTGTAGTAGTCGGTCTCCACTTCCGGGCCACCGACAATCTGGTAGCCCAAGCCGAGAAAGACGTCGCAGATTTCTTCGCTGATTTGGTTAATTAGATGCTGGCTGCCAATCAGCGGTTGACGGCCTGGCAGGCTGATGTCTATTTGGCCAGCAGCAATCTGGGCATTCAGCTCGGCATCACTGAGCTCAGCCCGGCGCTTGCTAAACGCAGCTTCCAACTCGTCTCGCAATGAGTTGACAGCCCTACCCACTGCTGCCCGCTGGTCTGCCGACACAGAGCCCAAAGCTCTAAGCATCACAGTCAGGCTGCCCTTTTTGCCGAGTATCGCCACCCGCAACTGTTCCAGCTCGGTACTGCTACCCGCCTCGGTAATCTGCGCCAAACCCGTGCTTCGTAGTTCGTCGATAGTCTCAGTAACCATTTTTACCCCATCCATCCTGCTTCTTAATGTACATGCCTACATGCTCAATCAACTAAAAAGGGCCCCTGTTCAAGAGGCCCGCTAACTACTTCGAACTGCTGTGATAGCAGTGGCCTCCTATTGACTTTTGGTAAAGAACAGGGTCGTTCCGCGGTCTGCAACGAAATAGCTCAGTTCATTGCCAACCAGTATGAAATCCAGCGTAGCGTCGCCGTCGTCAACATGCAGGGTGTTGCCCTCTTTGGTGTATGTGGTCTCAATACGCTCCCCGCGTAACACGAAGATGATATTTATCGAGTCCACAATCTCGACAAAATTCTGGTCAGGTGGGAACAACGCATTGATTTCCTCACCTTCCTTAGCCTCACCGTCGATTTCGGCGCGGAACAAAACATAGGTGCCAGCATAATCAACAGCTTCAGCCTGCTTAGTGCAGCCGAATAGTCCAAACAGCATCATTGATGCCAGGGAGACCATGACCAGCAATACCTGTAAGTGCTTTTTCAAAACCTTGCTCCCTCAAAGATGGTACTGAATATAACAACTCCCCATAATAGCAAAACTGCTGTTGGCATTTCGTGAGGATTTAGGGTTTCTGGGCGTAATGTCAATGCGGGGAGCGGGGTGTGGGGTGCGAGAGAATCTGAGTGCTACGTAATGTATCCATTCATGTGGAGAAAACCACTCGGTCTTCTCCTCACGAAAGTGTCACTATATGCCTCGAATTCGAACTTAGGGGGTGGTTTTTTCTTTTTGTGTTAGGGTTGATTGAAAGCTTAGCTCACTGCTTGGCGGTGGCGGGTCAGCCGGTGTTCGAGAAAGTCAAAGCACTCGTAGAGCACTACTCCGAGCAGGGCCATACTGACGATTCCGGCAAACATCGCTGGGTAGTTAATCAGAGCCCAGTTGTTGACGATGAAATACCCCAGACCGGTGGAGCCGGCAATCGCCTCGGCAAAGAAGAGGATGGCTACTGCGGTTCCAGAGCTGATGCGCAGGGCTGTGAACAGCTCCGGCAAGCTAGCTGGCAACACTACATGCCAGAAAACGTCGAAGCGGCTGGCTCCTAGAGCCCGAATTGAAGCTACCGCCGCCTCCGGAACAGTTTTTGCAGCATCGCGAACTGTTACTAAAACCTGAAAGAAGATAGTGATGGCAATCAAGGCAATCTTCGGAGCATTGCCCAGGCCTAGAAGCACCAGCAGCACTGGTAGCAAGACTATCTTAGGAATCGGATATAG
>JAIRQI010000169.1 GCA_031256575.1 Coriobacteriales bacterium | reverse complement strand
GTTGAGCAGGTGTAGACATACATGTCTTCCTGCTCGCCTTCTTCCCAGTGGCGGTTGGGTAGCAACCACTTGTTTGCCTGGTCAGCTTCGATAGCGACCTGGGTGCCAGGGATAGGAGGAGGAGCCAAAGGTGGAGCCATTTGGGTTGCGGTTTGGGTTGAAGCTTCAGGAGGTGTCGTTAATACCTGGTCGAGTTCCTGTAATTCTTGGGGGTCATATAGCGAGTCGCAAAACGGGCACTGCATCATCTGCAGCGAGCTGTTGAACTCCAGCCGACCGGCGCATTTTGGACACTTATGGGTAATCAAAGACATGGGAGCATGATACCAGAGTTTCAAACTAGCCATCTGCTGAGGTGGTGAGTTGTGAGTGGTTCGTGAGTCGTTTGTCGGCTTGCGGGTCTCGGCTTGCGGTTGTCGGTTTGTGGTTGTCGGTTTGTGGTTGTCGGTTGTCGGATATCGGTTGTCGGCTTGCGGTTTACTGTTTTCTGTTTCCGGTATAATTGTGATTTCAATTGACTATTGAGCGGTAGCGTTTAGAGGTTGATGTGCCTGAACTGAACGATGATGCGGTATCTACTGGCGAGAATACTGGTGAGAATCACGCTGCGGAGAGTATCGCTGTCGAAGATATCGCTGCGGAGAATCACGCTGCGGCGAGTATCGCTGTCGAAGATATCGCTGCCGAGAACCGCGCAGCCGTGAACCACGCTACCGACCTTAATTATCAGACAAGCGCTGGTCAAAGCCTAGCTGAACACACAAGCTCCTCTGACAATAACGAAATCGTCCAGCCACCTGTGACCGTCACAATCCCGGCTAACAACCAGTCATACAAACGCACTAGTAGCGCTATGTGGATGGTCTTGATTGGCTTGGGCTTTGCCCTGGAGTTCACCGGTCGGTTTATCGGTCTTCGGTCGAACCCTTTAGGTATTTGGCTCGACTTGGCTCCCCTGCTCACAACCATCATCGCTGCTACCCTGATTATCTATGGGGTTTTTCGATTAATGCGAGATTGGGCTGCAAAGAACCTGAGTGGTTTTCGAGTGGCTCTGTTGACGATTCTCTTAGGTAGCTCGATGCTGGTAGCCTCTATGGTCAGCAAATCGATAGTCAATCTGATGTTCGGATGACAAGCATGAACGAACAAAACTGCATGCTCTTTTGTTGCCTTGACCTTCTGTTGATTTCGAGTGACGAGCAGTCGACTTCCAAACGTTCGATTGTAACTTCGGTTAGCAGGTGCCCAGCATGAACGAACGACCACAAAGCTCTTTTATCCTACTAGTACCAACTAAGGTTCTGATACTGATTGCCGCTGGTGTCTGGTTTGCCGCTGGAAGCAGTGTGGCGATGGTTGGCTTGAAAGCTCCAGTCAGTAGTTGGACCTGGGTTATGCTGGGTGGAGCAGCAGTAGTCTTTGGATTATTCTTGATACTGTTCTTATACATCTCCCGTCGCAATATCCAGCGCATTCTTAGTGACCCAGAGCCTCTGAGTTTCATTCTGCGCTTCTTTGATGTCAATTCCTATATGATTATGGCGGTGATGATTTTCTTAGGTGCCGCTGTACGCTTTTCAACCTTTGTGCCAGAGTGGATTATCGCTTTTTTCTATTGTGGTCTAGGCACAGCTCTGGTTTTTGCCGGCTTCTACATGTTAATCAGCTATATCCAAGCCTGGGAAGGCCAGCACTTCACTGTATAAACGCCTTCGACTTTGCTTTTCGTCGCAGCAATTTGATTAATCCCATGCTGCATATAGGTCTTACTCAAGTAAACATCGCCAGGCATTCCGCTAGGCTCGTACTTCTCCACAGACCAAGATCGGTATGGTATTATGGTCTTGCCTATTTATTAAATTTATAAATTCATGAAAGGCTAAATATGCCAGTTAGCGCTCCCTCACCCAAACGCAAGCGCGGACGACCAGCCAAAGAGGAGAAGTATGTGCAGGTCACAGTCCGCATTCGCCCAGATCAACTCTACAACTTGAAATCATTCATCCTAAACAGGCATCCCCTCTCAACACTAGACAGCGTATCGGCAGTTCTGCGTGAACTGATCGATAACAACATCCCACCAGCAGACAGGGTGTGGATGTAGTGGCGACAACTAGGCAACTGACTTTGATGAATCGCACACATCCGGTATGCGATATCGAGTTTATTCATGAGAATAGTTTTGTCTCCCGGATACTGAGGATGCATGACGACGGTGCTTACGGGCCATTGTCATTTCGCTGGCTAGATGATCAAGCACGGCTGGTCTTCTTTCGCAATTGGTGGGGAAACCGGGCGATACCTGATACCAGGCCCAACCTTAGTGAAAGCCTTATCAAACTTGGGGTAGCTTCAGCTGCCGAGCTAGCCAGCGTCGGGTTTGGGCTCAGCCTGTCTGACCAATACTGGATCAAGGATGTCAACGAAGACATTGACTGGCATAGCATTAACTACTTCGAGCATCCCTTTAGCGATGAAGTCGGACGTTTGCTGATGTCTCCCTCAATCGAAATGGGTCAATTTGCAGGATCAACTGCAGCGCCATCGAACACTACCGATGGAGTGTTACCCAAGCGATGGTCAATCATTGATGGTGAGATCACAATGCTCAAGGGAGCTACTCCGATCTTGTTTCAGGAGCCATACAATGAGCTCATCGCTACACACCTCTATTCGCTGCTGTTGGATTCAAAACGATATGTCAATTATCGTCTGTATAACGATGGTTCAGAAATCATCAGTGCCTGCCCCAATATGCTGAACAGCCATGAAGAGTTCATTCCAGCGCTCTATCTGGCTTTTCCAGATGGCCGTTCGTCCCATAAGCTGATGCCTGAACAGGTATCGACTGTCTGCATCGATCTAGGTATTGACGACATGCAGACTTTTGTCTCACAGTTCATTGTCTGTGACTACATCTTAGCTAATCGTGACAGGCATCTGAGGAATTTCGGCATCATTCGTGATGTAGATTCGATGCAGTTTCGGATTGGGCCACTTTTTGATTCGGGTGCTGCTCTCTGGAATGATGTCAACACCTTGGTAGGTGGAGGAAAGCTGGATTACAGCTCAAGACCTTTTCATCGGATACCCGAGCAGCAACTTGATGTGGTCAGTGATTGGGAGTGGTTCGATTCAACTAAGCTTGAAGGATTCGATAGTTACTTATTCCAGACCCTTGTTGAAGGACCTTTGAAAGGCGATCAGATTAGAACAGAGATTATTGTTCGTGCTGTTCAAGCGAGAATCAATACGGTAATTAGTCATCGGGATAAATGACTCCGGTTACTGTGCCTCTTGTCTGGTAGTAGTGTTGGTTCTAGTGCTAGCCCGCTTCAGACCACCCTGAAACCATTCTCATGTGTACGGTAGATTGACAGCTATTTGCGAATAGAGTACATTCACCAGCGACTACTTATAAATACAAGTATTAAGAATGAGGGTGGGTATGGACGAAATCAAAGCTCAGGTCACTTGGGCGATGTCCGAGTTGGATCTGGATGTTTTGTGCCTCAGCGTACAAGCCCTGGTGGCCAAGGGTTGCGACAGTACAGAGATTGTCGAGCTGTTGCAGCAGGGGCTGCTGGAAGTGGGTAACCGCTTTGCCCAAGGCGAGTATTTTCTCGCTGATTTGATTGTCTCAGGCATGATGTTTAAATCGGCATTGTCATTGATTACGCCGGAGGCTCCCCCGGTGGGAGCGGCAGGAGCAGCAGGATCGGCTGAGGTGGCAGAGGCGGCTAATACCCGAGGACGCGTCTTAATCGGGGTGATGGCAGGTGACATTCATGACATTGGCAAAGACATCATCGTCCAGGTACTGCGGACCGAGAGCTTTGATGTCTTAGACCTGGGAGTCGATGTTCCGGTTGAGGCCTTTGTGCAGGCAGCTTTGAATTACACTCCAGACATCATTGCCTTAAGCGGGGTGATGGGTGGAGCAGCCCTGGAGATGAAACTGGTAGTAGAAGCGCTGACCGAGGCCGGCATCCATCCGGCTACCCCGATTCTTGTGGGTGGTTCTTGCGTCAGCGAGTTGATTCTGGAGAATATCGGTGACGTCAATTACGCCAAAGGCCCGGTCGAAGCTGTGAAATTCTGTGTCAGTGTGATGGAAAGCAAATAACTATGCGGAGAATCGGAAAACCCCTTTATGCCACCATTAGCGCTGATCTGAAGGAGAAGATCATCGCTGGTGAGTTGAACCCGGGTGACATGCTACCCAGCGAGAACGAGCTAGCCCAACGCTATGACACCAGCCGAATGACGGTTAGGATGGGCTTACAGTCACTGGAGCAAGAAGAGCTGGTCTACTCCTGGCAAGGCAAAGGCTACTTTGTGGCTTCACCCAGCCATGACAATTTTGCTATTCACTTTTCAGACGAAGAACGTGGTTTTGAGGTGGTCTACCGCGAGATCAATGCCAGCTACCCCAGTGAAGAGGTGGGAGCAGCCCTGGAGGTCTCGCCTAACCAGATAGTCATCGAGGTCTGCCGAATCATCAAACGTCGGGGAGCTCCAGTTGCCTTGGACATGAAGTACATACCCTACGACAAAGGCCTGCCGACCTTAGAAGAAGAGATGAACTACGCGGTCTTTCCGGAGATTGCTGCGATGAAGACAGCTCCTTTTGCTTTTCACACCAAGATGGAGATAGCAGCAGAGCTGCCTAACGAGAGTGTTGCACGTTTGCTGCAATGCCCAACAGATGTGCCCCTCTTGACCGTTTATCGTTGGCTGATCGACTCTAACAACCGCCGCGTCGGTTACGGGGTCAAGTACATGTTGCCGCAGTACGGTAAGCTGATGGCCCGCTCGGGCTATGGATTGTAGGGCTGCAAAATGATTAAGCTTGATATCATTACCGGTTTTTTGGGAGCAGGTAAGACGACACTAATCAACAAGTTGTTAGCGGAGGCCTATATCGACGAGAAGCCAGTGCTGATCGAAAACGAGTTTGGCGAAGTCAGCATTGACGACAGTCTGGTAGACCCTGAGATCCAAGTACGCACACTGACTTCTGGTTGCATCTGCTGCACCCTCTCAGGCGATTTCATCAACGGAATCATCCAGGTCATTGAGCAATACCAGCCCACTCGAATCATCATTGAGCCGACCGGCCTGGCTGAGCCAAAAGACATCCTGGCGGCCTGTGCTGAAGCCCAAGAGCAGGTAGATGTGGCTGTAAACCTGTTCATCACAGTAGTCGATGGAGCGAATTTTCTACCCCTTTACTATGTGACTGGTGACCTCTTCAAGCGCCAGATCAACGATGCCAGCTTGATTGTGCTAAACCGTAGCAAACAGCTGACGACTGATGAATTAGCCGAAACCTTGCAGTTGTTGACTGAGCTGAATGATGCGGCTCCGATTCTCGATGAGGATTCTGACAGCCTGGATGGCTTGTCGATACTAGCCATCGGTGAGACCATTAAGCCTGCCGCATATATGAGCCAGCCAGCGGCAACACTTAGCAACCAGGCTGTCTATGGGGATAAAACCGGGGTTGACGAGCACAACGACCACGACGACCACCCTGCCAGTGGCAACCACGACGAGCACAACGACCATTCCGACAGCAGCGAGCACTCTGAACACGACCATCAGCATGCGGATATCGACGGCACCACATCCCTGGCTTTTCAGCCAAACCAGGTTTTCTCCACAGAAATAATCGAAGCCTTATTCGCAGAGCTGGCATCTGGTCGATATGGCAAGATCTATCGAGCTAAAGGCTTTGTCAAACACGCTGCCGGTGGATTCAGGCACCTAGAATATGTATACTCACGAGGCCAGCAGTTTTCGAGCAGTTACGCTGGTCAGCCTAAACTGGTGGTGATTGGAGAGGGTTTGGATGAACCTGGCTTACAATCGCTGATTGATG
>JAIRQI010000159.1 GCA_031256575.1 Coriobacteriales bacterium | reverse complement strand
GACAAGCGGTGAGCAAGCTAGGGGTATGCTGGGAGCAAGCTAGCGACAAAACGTAAACCAAAACGATTCCCTTGCGAAACCAAGAGACCGTGTTACTATCATTACCACCTGCTCAGAAGGTGTTGTTATGGCGCAAGCCCAAACACTTCCTACGACGTTGGCGACCGGCTGCTTATTTGCTCAGGTGATACAGCTCTGGCGTAACCCCTGGCTAATCACCTTAGCAAACCTCTGAGCATTATCCTTCCAGTGAAGCGAGACTGATGCAATACCTCGAAAACATCCCTTTGAGTACGCTGACCACCATGCGATTAGGTGGCCTGGCTAGGTATGTCGTAAAAATCACTGCAACTGAAGACTTAAAACAAGCCATCCAGTTTGCAGAAGAACGAGGTCTGCCCTGGTTTGTGCTGGGTGGTGGATCAAACGTTGTTGCTCTTGGTGATTACAGGGGACTAATCATCTTGAATCGGATTACAGCCTTCAAAAAACTCCGCGAAGATAGCGACACTGCAACCTATCAGATAGGTGCCGGTGAAGTCTGGGACTCGGTGGTTGAGCGTTTAGTCCAAGCTGGGCTAAGTGGTGTTGAGGCTATGAGTGGTATTCCTGGGTTCGCTGGGTCAACCCCGATCCAGAACGTCGGCGCCTATGGTCAAGAGATTGCCGATACCTTAGTCGAGCTGTCTGCTTTCGACAGTTCAAGCCAGCGTCTTGTCACCTTAAGCCCTGATGATTGTGCTTTCACGTATCGTAACAGTATCTTCAAAAACCCCGAGACCCGTCATCACGTAATAGTCTCAATCACTCTGCGTTTGAGCAAGATACCCATGCAGCCGCCCTTCTACCCGTCATTGCAGCAGTACCTGACTGACCACCAGCTAACTGACTACAGTCCGGCGCAGATTCGGGCGGCAGTTCCAGCGATACGCGCTGAACGGCTACCTGACTTGAATTACTTAGCCAGTGCTGGCTCGTTCTTTAAGAATCCGATTGTCCAAGCTAGCGTAGCCTATGAATTGCTGCGCCGTTTTCCGGATATGCCCCATTGGGAAGCGCCTGGTCAGCAGTTCAAGCTGGCTGCTGGTTGGCTGATCGACCAAGCTGGCTTGCGCTCCTACAGTGCTCATGGCCTGCAGATTTATCCCCATAATGCTTTGGTTGTGACTAATATCAGTGCTCAGTCTGGTGAGGATCTACTGTTATTCAAATCAGAGGTGGTAGCAGTTGTACGAGAGATGTTTGGCATCACACTTGAGCAGGAGCCAGAAACCCTGCCAAGTTAATCGAGCTCAGATTAACTGTTCGTCCTGTCTGGCAGAAACCAACCAGGAGCTTGCTCTTCACTTACTCAGGACACTGCTCTCAGCTAGGCTTAATAAGTACAGATAGCAGTTCGTCCTTTTCTAGCAGAAGCCAAACAGGAGCCTATTCGTCTCGTACTCAAGACACTGCCAGCATCTAAGCTGTAGCTAACGGCGTAATAATGACCTCATTCTCGCGGTCGAAAACCGACCTCCCCCTAAGGGAGTTGATACCCCTCTTCTCATCGAGAGAAGAGGGAGCCGAATTATCAGGCTGGTTTACTGGAACCTAGTAAGCATCCCATAACCCCAGCTGCCACGTTTCTAACTGTCTATATCAGGCTTTCAGTAATGTCTGACTAGCGCCTGGCACCGCCTGGATTGACAGTCGCGCACTCCCGTAAACAGACTGAGCAACTGAAGTTTTTGGCAAATTGAACTGAGCATTTGGCCTCATTCACTGAGGTTCGCCGTCCAGATGAATGCCAAATCGGCTCGTCAAAGAAAGCCTGGGCCGGACAGGCTTTTTGGCAGCGGCCACAATGCTCACAAGACTCGTTTATCTGATAACCGACGTCTACAAAGGGCAGGTTGCTGATATTCGTGAAGACAGCTGCCAAGCGTTGCCGTGGTCCGAACTCCGGGGTAATCAACAAACCGTGTCGACCTAATTTACCCAATCCAGCTTTAGCTGCCAAGGGAGGGTACAGCACCAAACCTCCCAAAGGATGGCTGACATGAGCGGCAAAGCCCATACCACGCAACTGCTCTGCTAACTGATTGGCAGCTGACCCCAAGACATCATAGGAGTTGATGCTGTCGACATAAGTGTCTTGACTTGGTGCGTCAGCAACAGCTTGCTGGTCGAGTTGAGCTCCGAGCACAATTACAGCATCAAACATGACTGCCCGGTTTTTGAATATCAATTCATGAGGTAGTTTGGTAAACCCGATTAAGCCAGCGCCTTGGTTTCCAGCCAACTGGATTAGTGCCTCCAGCTCATTTTGGTCGATAGTAACTCGCCCCTTTTGGGGGTTTAGCGCTAATGAACTAATGCTCTCTTTGACCTGGTCCCCTGCCTTGAGCATCGGTTTCCTGATAGCCATTTGGGTTTTTAGTTGTGAAGGTATCTGTTCGCCAGATGTGAATTTTTGCAGGTCAGGCCAGCGTCTCTCCGGAGCGTCAGCCAAAGCCAGAATAGCTTGTGGTTGCTTGGCCAATGATTCTTCTAAGGCAAACAAACCTAGCAGCCTCTGCTTCATCATAACCAGCAGCAGTTTCTCAATAGGATTCATACTACCTCCCCTCTCTAGTTTGTCTCCGCAAGCTTTCGACTACTCTAGCATAAGGTGTAGCACGAGGCAGAAAATCAGACCAGCAAGCATTGTCGGTAGAATGCTCTACTAGCTTGCTAGTGTCTTCTCCTCTAAATGCGCAGGATCAGGCTTCGTGTTGTAAGCTTAATGCAAACCAGATTGAGCTACCACTACATCTTGTGTACTCTGGCTACAATCAACACAAGTCAGTAGCTAGAAAGCACCAAAATCGTGTTATTCGCTTGAATAACTACAACACGAAGCTTGTTCTGGTGCAATATGGGGAGAAAACCGTGCATTCTAGGTAGTGACGACTTACGAGTAGTTATTTAGTTAGTGGAATTGTGGTATTTCCTCTATTCGTTTTCAAAGGTATAATACTCCTGACAGACTCTTCAGAGTACTTGTCCTAAACCTGTAGCGCGGTCGATGTCCAGAACTAGGGATTCCTAGTTACAAAAGGGATAATCCCAGTGCAGTTCTGCTTCGACTAAAACATAGCTAAAACGCATTACCACGATTGGCAAGTCTAAACATGGGTAAGTCACAACAAATGAATGGTGTCGAACACATATTAGCTGGTTAAGCCGCTGATTGGATAGCTAACCGTCAGCTAGTGCTGTACCGGAGTGAATCCTTTTGCAGCGGTCTTCTCCGCATAGTCGTGACTTTGGACGGCTAGACTCTCCGCATCATCGTTATTTTGGACGGCTGGTTACTCTGCATCGTTGTGACTCTGGACGGCTGGTTCAATTTTGCCTGTCAACCAGGCACTGAAAATCATTAGGGGTGAGGGAAAGATGAAAAAGCACAACAAACTAGTTA
>JAIRQI010000120.1 GCA_031256575.1 Coriobacteriales bacterium | reverse complement strand
GCTACCCCGGTGCCGAATACCAGTGTTCCAACAAACAACCCGGTAAAGTACTCGCTAATGAAGTTGCGCGAGCGATAGCCCAGGGTCGCTAGCTTGCGTTTTTCGATAAAGCGGCAGTAGATGAGCACTGTAGCGATGGATGCTATTGTGGAGAAAAGCGAAAAAATCAGCATCGCTGGGCTGCTGACGACATCGGAAGTGAGCTGATTAATCTGGTCAGTACTCAGATTACTGCCGGACTCACTGATTGTTTGAAACATTTCGTTGTAGGCACCGAGTAGAACGGCTCCGACAACAGTGATAATGCCTTGCAGCAATACGCTACCGATAATGTAAAGCAGTACGAAAATCAAGACTTCTACGATCAACGAGTGGCCTTGGCTTTGCTCCTTGGCTTCAGCGACCATTCTTGGCATAGGTAGAAAGCGACTGCGTTTTTGCTCAATTGGCGAACTCATTTGTGCTCCTTACTGCTCTCGGTGAGACTTTTCGTGGTAATCATCCATCCAGCTTGACTCAGCTTGCCCACTGACTACATGATTAATCAAACCGCTGCATATTTTAGCATTAACGGTCGGTTTCAAGCTTATTGATGAAGTGAAGTGCATCGCCGACAACCACCGACAACAGGTCAATTCAAGCCATTGGCTTCAATGTCATACAGTTACAATCATCAGCTCATCGACACAGGCAGCTATAGCATCGAAGTCACGGTCATTATGCAGTAGCTCTAAGTGGTTGTCGATTGCTACTTGGGCAATTAGTAAATCTATGGTAGAGCGGGGAGTAAAGCCAGCTTGTCGACAGCGCCTATAGAGGTTTGCTGCACATTCCAGTGATAGCAGGCCTTCAGTTAAACCGTATATCCGGATAGTCGATAGAGCTTCTTTCAGCTCGGCGAAAGCCTTGTCACTACGAACCCCCTGGAGCAGTTCGAGGTAGCTGTACTCAGAAATACCATAAGGGAGGCTATACTGTTCAATGCGATGAAACAGCGCAGTCTGGGAGTTATCGACCTCATTGAGCACGTCAATCATCACTGATGTGTCAACGAGATACATTGCGACCCTCCCGTAAAGCCTTGTAGTCGTAGT
Organism: Coriobacteriales bacterium; assembly: GCA_031256575.1. GTDB lineage: Bacteria > Actinomycetota > Coriobacteriia > Coriobacteriales > UBA8131 > WQXZ01. The sequence continues at coordinate 7,562 of JAIRQI010000120.1, read as the reverse complement.
CATCATAAAAATCGATGCTCCCTGCTAAGTCACTAAGCTTGCTACGACTACGATTGAGCACGTATTCGTGCAGCGCTGTGTTAACAGCTTCTCGTTTGGTCTTAACTCTAGCCAGACTCATTACCTGCTCAATCAAACTATCATCAATCACAATGTTCGTACGCACCATACACCTCCATATACACATCTGTTGTGTATACTATACACCTCTTACATGCGCCTGAGCGACGAGGGCATTGCTTTACTTGTGATTTTCACGCCATATTTATAAAAAAGCCTTTATAATGGCAAAACACTGTTTGCCGAGTGGATCAACCAAACGCTTAGAGGTTGACCGGGGAATCTGAAGAGGTATAGCTATGTCGTGGATAAAACCGATGCCTACCCAACCCGTGGTTGCTGTAGCTGGAGCTACTGGAGCTGTGGGAGTCGAAATGCTGAAGATCTTAGCTGAGCGGAAGTTTCCGGCAAGCCGTATTAAGGCTTTGGCCTCAGCTCGCAGTGCTGGCCGAACCTTGACTTATCCTGGTGGCGAACTAATCGTCGAAGAGCTGACTGAGCAGAGCTTCGCTGATGTTGACATCGCTTTATTCTCCGCAGGTGGCAATGTTTCTCTTCAGTTCGCTGAAGCAGTGGTCGCTGCTGGAGCTGTAATGATTGATAATTCTTCAGCTTTGCGGATGGCTGAGGGCGTGCCTTTGGTGATTCCTGAGGTCAATCCGCAGGCTGCTTTTCAGCACTCCGGGATAATTGCTAACCCCAACTGCTCGACCATTCAGATGGTATTAGCTTTGGCTCCCCTGCATCGCCGGGCAGCCATTCAGCGGGTGGTTGTTTCGACTTATCAAGCTGCCAGTGGTGCTGGTGCCAATGCAATGGCGGAACTTTATGAGCAGACTCGCCAGTTCTTGGATGACGAAGAACTGACTGTAAAATACCTGGCTCACCGTATCGCCTTCAATGTAATACCGCATATCGATGTCTTTATGGAGGATGGGTCGACCAAAGAAGAATGGAAGATGGCGGTCGAGACCAAGAAGATTTTAGATGATGAGAGCATCGAAGTCGTCGCCAACTGCGTTCGAGTGCCAGTTTTACGTAGCCATTCAGAGATGATTAATGTCCAGTTCAGCGAGCCGATGGATGTTCAGACTGCCTTGGAGCTTTGGCAGGCTTTCCCTGGTATCGAGATTATCGACAATCCAGCCGAAAAGCTCTACCCGATGCCAGCGATGACAGCTGGTAGCGATGCTGTCTACCTGGGGCGAATTCGAAAAGACCCTACCGTTGAATGGGGCATTAATTTCTGGTGTGTCTCAGACCAGCTGCGTAAAGGTGCTGCCTTGAATGCTATTCAAATCGCAGAGCTGTTGCTACCTGCGTAACGGATTTCGCACGCCTAGGTTGATTAGCCTAGCCTACGCTAGAATAAATGAATAACAATCTGGGGTATTGCTTTGGGCGGTATTAATCTGCTCAAGGTACTTATCATCCAAGACAATCTGAGGAGAAATATGGTCTTGTCCACAAGTTCAAGTTCTGTTGACGACGCACAACAGAGCCAAGACACCGTAACAGCTAACGACAACCAAGCTATACCAGCCAAACCAGTTGGCTTTACCGATTGGATGCTGAAGGAAATCTTCGATCAGCCACAGGTGCTGCGTGAGGTTTTAGCTGGTCGATATGACGCGGACGCTCAGCAACTAGCCTTTCCGGAATTGGCCAGTCTCAATCAGCAACTGCACGGTATCCAGCATGTCTATATTGTCGCTTGCGGAACATCATCCCATGCTGGACTGATCGGTAAGGGGCTAATCGAGTCGCTAACCAACTTGACTGTTGATGTCCAGATTGCCTCAGAGTTCAAGTTCCAACGACCAGCTGGTAAAAACGATGCCTTGGTCATTGCTATCAGCCAGTCTGGACAGACCAGTGACACCATGAGTGCGGTCCGCCAGGCAAAGGCCAATGGAGCAAGCATTATCGCCATCACCAATGTCTTGGACTCTGATATCGCACGCGCAGCTGACGCGACGCTTTATATCAGGGCAGATGTCGAACTGGCTGTCCCGGCTACTAAGAGTTATACAGCCCAGTTGCTGGTCTTATCCCAATTGGCTGTATTTCTTGCACAACAGCAAGGCGCTCTTTCAGCTGCAGAAGTAGCAAGCTACCATGACCAGCTCGCCGAGCTTCCTGCTTTGATTGAGCAGGTCTTGAAGCTAGACAACATCGCCCGTATCGAAGCGGCGGCAGCAAGCTGTGAGCAAGCCAAGAACCTGCTGCTAATCGGCCGCGGATACGGAGTAGCAACCTGTTACGAAGGTGCTTTGAAGCTCAAAGAAACCAGCTATCTGCATGCTGAGGCCTTTCCGGCGCTGGAGTTCCAGCATGGCCCGATTGCCCTGATTGATCCCGATCAGGCCACTCCGCTGGTTGCTTTACTACCACTCAACAGTCCGGACGACCCGATTTATGCGGTTATCCAAAAATCCCGGCAGTATGGCGCCAGGCTGCTTGCTCTGGCTGCTGACAATGACAAGCGCGTCGGCGAACTGGCTAATCAAACGCTCTGGCTCGGCCAACCCAGCGAGCTACAGCAGCCCTTCGTCGCCGTCGTCACTTTGCAGCTGTTCGCCCACGCACTCGCCCAGCTCTTGGGCCGGGATATCGATAACCCGCGCTACCTGAGCAAGGCTGTAATCTCCGAGTGAGCCTGGCTTAAGCAGCCGTCTATACAAAATGGGGAGACAAACCAGCGAATGAACGCTGCAGACGATATGAACCTAATCAATGGGGATAAACCCGAGCCTCTGCTTCACTCTTCTGATGACGAGTCTCAAGGCTCTGCGCCTGCTGACGAGGTCGGAGCTGAAGACTCGGCAGCCGCTGGTGAGGTTTCGTCGACAGGTCAAAACCCTCCTAGCCAAGCTTTGGCGAACCAACCAACCAGCTCCAAGCCAGTGCCTGCAGCTCGTCAGCCGAAATCCAACTTGGCTGGTTTAGGTGTGGATATCATCGAGATTGCCCGGATGGCGAAAGCGTTTGAGCGGGTGCCGCGTATGCGGGATCGCCTGTTTACGGCAGCTGAGATTAGCTATGCAGAATCCAAGGCTAAGCCGATTACCCATTATGCCTTGTTCTTCGCTGCCAAAGAAGCGGTGTTGAAAGCCCTAGGTACCGGTTTACGCGGAATCGGCTGGACCGATGTTGAGGTTCGGCATAGCGAGCATGGCCGCCCTTATCCCCATCTCAGTGGTGCTGCAAAAGCTGAAGCTGAACGGCAGGGGGTGTTATCTATTGAACTCTCCTTGTCTTATACCCATCAGGTCGGGGTGGCCTCAGCGGTGGCGATTCGGGAGCAGGACCAGCCTCCGCGCGTCGAGAAAGTCGATGCCAAGGCTGAGTTGCTCAAGCAGTTCAAACAATTGCGCTCACTACTAGATGAGCTGGAGTCGGGGTATGGCGAGCAGACTGAGCAAGCGGTTGAGCAGGAGCCCGAAGAACCGCAGCTCTAGCCAGAGATGGTTAACAAGCTTCTGAAGTTTCTTTGGCTGAACAGGATTACCCGGTATCAGTAGACACAGTCCCCAAACTACGGGTTGATGACCGAGGGTTTCTCCTCAAGCAGCAAAACCGTTGCAAGCAAAAACACTATTTAGTTGACAATCAGCAGAAGACCAACGACGATAGATAGATAGTATTCGGAGTGTGTGCAAAGGGTGAGGCAGATGCAATTACCAACCATCGAGCGTGACGCAAACAAATATACGCGGGGTTGCCTGTTGATTGTTGCTGGCTCAGCGCGTTTTCCGGGAGCGGCGATATTGGCTGCTCAGGCGGCTGCCCGCTCTGGGGCAGGTTATACCAGTTTGGCTATTCCGGCTTCTGTGGTGCAGGTCGCTCAGAGCCATCTGTTAACTGTGCCGGTGATTGCTGCAGCTGAGACTAATGGAGCCTTTGCAGCGCATGCCCTGGTTGGCATTTTGCCTCAGATGCAACGGATAGATGCCATTCTCTGTGGCCCGGGGCTTACTGTGACTGAATCGACTCGGGGCTTTTTGGCTAATCTGCTCAAGCAGACGGCTTGTCCGCTGGTTTTGGATGCTGATGCTTTGAACCTGCTATCGGAAACCGACTTGGATGGTAAGCTGCTTTGGCAATCCCTGCCAGCTGGTGTCATATTGACCCCACATGCTGGTGAGCTGAAGCGACTGTTAGCTACGACTAATACCAGTACAGCTGCTGAACTGGCTTTGCTTCTGCAAGCTGTGGTGGTAGCTAAGGGTGCCGAAACCGATGTCTTCAGTCCTGAGCGAGAGGTTGAGCCTTTTCATTATCAAGATGGTACAGCGGCTCTGGCCAAAGCCGGTTCTGGGGACGTTTTAGCTGGAATCATCGCTTCTTTGTTGGCGCAGGGTCTGACTACCTGGCAGGCAGCGAGCTATGCGGTTCAGATCCACGGTCGGGCAGGGAGCTTGGCCGAGGTGAATGGTAGTAGGCGAAGCCTTATTGCGCGTGATATCATTGATACATTATCGGCAACATTTTATGAAATTGAAGGAACTTAGCAATGCCTGTCCGTACAATCCCGATACTGCTCGCTGACAACACCATCCCAATCCCCGAAGAGCAGGTACCTTTAGCTGGGGTATTTGATTCAGGATCCTGGGCTGTAATAAACCTCGTAGTCAGCAGCCTGGCTTTCTTAACCTTTCTGATGCTAGCCATCGTCTTATTGTTCCGCTTCTATCGTAGAGATATCACAGCAGCTAGTGATGCCGATTCCCTACCAGGCCTGGGGGTTAGATTGCTACTGTTCAACAACGCGCTACCCTGGCTGGTGATCTCGGCATTGTCGGCTATGCTGGTAGTGTTCCTCTTTGCCTTCTCCCAGGATTTCAATGGATTAATGCTTGTTACAGACCGCTGGAGCACAGCAATTGCCAGCCTGTTCATTGTCCAGGTCTTATCCACAATTATTACTTTGATACGCAGTGCACATACTGTAGACCCCGACCGAGAGTTTGATTTAGACTCCGATTTGGACCGCTCCACCGTCTATTCGAATAAGTCGCAACGCCTCAAACTGCGTAGCGAGCATGGCCATTTTGAGGACGACGAAGCCAAAGACGAATAAGCTGGCCAGAAATGACTGGTACAATTAAGCTGCCAGCTGGGTCTTTATTGCTTTGAGATACCCTAAAATCAGGCTTGAACGAGGTGATTTGGGCTTGAAGCGAGTCTGAAGCGGCCCAAAGCGAACCGAAATGGATTACGTACCTGCTACAGTAAGCTGGTCTGGTTTGCTAAGAGCAGGTTTCAGCTTAGAATAGGTATTGCACTTTCTTTATACTTTGAGCAGTAGTAGAGGGTGGTTCTTTATCAAACCGAATAGGGGGAGTAAGTAACTTAAATGGATATCTTGGTCAGCATTCTGGTTGCGTTGTTGTTGATCATCCTAAATGGCTATTTCTCGATGTCAGAGATGGCCTTAATCAGTGCCCGACGATCGGTGCTGCAGCAGATAATCGATTCCGACCAGGTTGAGCAGTCAGCCCGAGCCAGTAGAGCTTTGCAGATGGCAGCTGACTCTGACCGCTTGCTGGCAACGATTCAGGTAGCTATCACCCTGCTCTCGCTAGGTTCTTCAATCGTTGCCGCTACCGCGCTGGCGATTCCTATCGCCAACTGGCTGAACGGCTTTGGCCTGGCTTGGCTGAGCGCAATCGCCGGGCCGCTCTCTGTAATCACCATCACCTTGGTCATCAGTTATATCAGCCTGGTCATCGGTGAGCTGGTACCCAAACGCATTGCCTTAGCCAACGCTGAAAAGACAGCGATGCGCACCGCTGGTGTTATCAACTTTTGTGCAAGGCTGACCCGGCCAGTGGTGACTTTTCTATCGGCCTCGACTAACCTGATTGCTCGCATCTTCGGTATTAAAAGCGCCGACGACCGCCAGGCAGTCAGTGAAGAAGAAATCAAGTATCTGGTAACCGAACAAGAGACCTTACTGGACGAAGAGAAGCGGATGATCAGAGAGATCTTTGATCTGGGCGACACCGTAGCCCGGGAAATCATGACCCCCCGCGTCGATATGATCTCTCTTGAAGATGATGCTACGGTCGGAGCCGCTATCAACCGGATGCGTGGCACGGGCTTCTCCCGCTTGCCGGTTTATCATGAGAATCCGGACCGTATCATCGGTATCGTCATGCTCAAAGACCTGTTGGCACCAATGATTGACGATCGAGCAGATGACCCGGTCACCGACTTCCTGCGCGAACTGATGTTTATTCCCGAGACCAAAGACATCCTGCCTTTGCTCGGAGAGATGCAGACCTCGCACCAGCAAGTGGCGATTGTCGTCGATGAGTATGGTGGCACCGCAGGTATTATCTCGGTAGAAGATATTGTGGAGGAAATCGTTGGTGAGATTGCTGACGAGTATGACCCCGATAACAAGTATCAGACCCAGCTTTCTGAGAATGAGTGGCTGATCGATGGTCGTTTTCCGACTGATGACGCGCGGGAACTTGGCTTTCCGGTACAAGAGGGCGATGATTATGAGACCATCGCTGGTTGGTTGCTGGACACCATTGACAGTGTTCCCCAAGTCGGCGATGTCTTTGAGATAGAAGGCTATACCTTCAAGGTGCAAAGCATGCGGCGGCGGCGGATCTCCTTATTGCGGGTAACCAACAACCGACCCACTGAAGATGATTCCGAGCAATTCCAAGATAGCGACTGAACGAGGCAGCTTCTCGTCAAGCAGCAACCCGGGGCTGCTCTAGGTGGGCTTCTCACCCTGCTGTTACCCTGTGCTGCACTAGGTGGCTTCTCACCCTGCTGTTACCCGGTGCTGCACTTGGACTGTCTCTCATTAAGCAGCAACCCAGCACTGCACAACTGGTAACTATCAGCTTGAGGCTAGCTTGTTTGCTATATAGCATGTGCGAATAATACTTTTTGGTTACCCGTTTATGTTGAATCCGCTGGTGGGTGATTTTTGCTAAAATGTAACAAAATGATGACAATTTGCCCTTGTCATCTGATTTGAATAGTTGTATGATTGCTCCATCTTAATTGTAACTGGTTAAGTAGCATTATAGGATAGCCTGATGACACCCAGGCATCCAGATGACAAGCGAGTCGGTGCAAGCCCGATAAAAGCAAGGGTTTTGGTTGGGCTAGTCGATTAGCCTTTAAGAAGTAACTCAGCTTGGTCGATTAACCCGACAGGGGTTCTGATCGGTAATCAACCATCAGCAACACTGTCAAAACTAAAGGGAGAAGGTCGGGAACCTTGCCGACCGGATAACACGGAAAGGAGGTCATATGGGGTTCTTCACAGACGTGGTCGCTTTAGCAAGATTCCAGTTTGCGCTGACAGTAATATTTCACTTCCTGTTCGTTCCACTGTCAATTGGAATCGGCTTGTTCGTAGCCTTGGCTGAAACACGCTACTACAAGACTCGCGACCCTAAAGACAAAGCAGCAACGAAATTTTGGGCAAAGATCTTCACTACAACCTTTGTCATCGGTGTTGCCTCCGG
>JAIRQI010000056.1 GCA_031256575.1 Coriobacteriales bacterium | reverse complement strand
CTGACCCTGCTGCGCTTTTATGCTGGCTTCTTTATGGTTGTCCTAGCTATCGGCTTCCTTTTGCTACTGGCCTGGTGCTTCAAGTCTTATAACGTGGCTCGGCAGATTATTGCTCTGCTGATCACCGCCTTTATGGTTATCAACCTGGTCAATCCACCAGCCTTAGTAGCAGCCTTCAACACAGAGCGCTATCTCACAGGAGCCACCGAGAAGATGGATACCTCGGAGCTAGCCAGTTATGGCTTAGTATCGGTACCAGCACTGGAGCGCTTGGTAGCCGAGGCCCCCGACCTTACTGTACGACAAACGGCAATCAATGATCTGGTCAAGGTCAAAGACAATGCTGATACTCCACAGCATTGGTACAGCTGGAACCTCTACGACCAACTAGCCGGCAACTACGATTAAGCTACAGGGGTTTTCTCCACATATAAAAACTCATGCGTGTACTGATGGATCGATTCTGGTCCAAAAGGGAGTCCGTACCCCCGTTGGTGCATGAAAAGCATCCAAATCGGCATTTTTTTGGCACGTAATCATCTAGGGAAAACGAGGAGTCGTACATAAGTGCAGGTCAAGGGCTTGTGGATAAAGCCAAGGCTTTCTAGCCCGAATGAAAAATGCCGATTTGGATGCAAATGAGTCACCAACTGCCTGCGTTTTGGCAAGCAGTCAGGATGCATCGGTGATGAGAGGTGAGATTGCACCTCGGTTGAGAGGGGAGATTGCACCTCGGTTGAGAGGAGAGATTGAACTTCGGTTGATAGGGGAGATCACACCACGGTAGAGAAGGGAGATTGCACTTCGGTTGAGAGCTGATTGTCTGTTGTAGAAGCAACAGATGCTAGTGACACGAGGTGGCTGTGGTTATGAGATACTGTGCAGATGGCTGAAGCATTTTATATACCGGCTCTTAACGCCGAGCATTTGGCTGAGGCAGTGGCTTGGGCCTTGCCGCGTATTGCCTGTGAGTTGCGGGCTGATGTACTGGCAGCACTGCGCGACAGCGAACAGAAAGAGACAGCAGCACGAGCCCAAACGGCTATTCAAATGCTTTTAGAGAATGCCCGCATAGCAGCTGCCGACCAGGTACCATTGTGCCAGGATACCGGCACAGTCTGGGTGTTTTTAGAAGTCGGCAGCGCAGCCAATGGAAAGCCCTTGGCGATACCAGCCGACATCTTCAGTTTGGTCGACCCTACTGTTCGCTGGGTCTGGCAAGATAATGGTTTGCGTAACAGCTTGCTCAGTGATGCCTTGCTGAATCGCCAGAATACCAACTCCAACACCCCAGCCTTCACGGAACTGGTACTGCGCCCAAGCCTGTCTGGTGTCAGGCTGACAGTGATGCTGAAAGGTGGTGGCTCCGATAATGCCTCGCGCCTGGAGATGCTGAACCCCGGTGACGGCTGGCCAGCTATTCGCCAGCTGGTGCTGGAGACGGTTTTGCAGAAAGCAGCCAATGCCTGTCCGCCGCTGGTTGTCGGTGTTGCAGTCGGTTCGACTTTCGACAAGGTAGCCGCTCTGGCTAAGCAGGCTTTGATTCGACCGCTCTGGCAGGAGAACCCAAATCCCCATCTAGCCGAGCTGGAAACCGAACTACTTGAAGCCATCAACCAGACTGGTATCGGCCCAGCCGGATTAGGTGGTGAGACTACTGCCTTGGCGGTCCATCTGGTCACTGCTGCCTGCCACTTGGCAGCGCTACCGGTTGCTGTCAATCTGGGCTGTTCAGCGATGCGCTCAGTGACCTTAGAATTAACAGGAGAGTGGGCTTGAGATGGTGTCACCCAGTCTTAAACTGAACCTCGCTGGGGGATGGCCTGTATGGCTAGAAAACAAAACCGTTTTTGTACCTGGAACAAGACTCAACCTGCACGCACAGCCATCAATTGGGAGAGCCTGAATGGCTGACTCTGTCACACAGATAAACCTACCGGTTGATGCTGAGGTTTTGAGCGAGCTTACAATTGGGCAAGAGCTCCGCTTGTTTGGCAGCATCTATACGATGCGGGACGCTGGCCACCAGCGTTGTCTGGAGCTTCTGCAAGAGACCGGCGAGTTACCCTTTAGCCTTAAGGGCCAGGCATTATTCTATGCAGGGCCGACACCAGCGGCTGCTGGGCGGCCTTTTGGAGCGATTGGCCCTACTACGGCATCCCGCATGGATAATATCGCTCCATTACTGTATGCCGCTGGGATTCGGCTGACTTTGGGAAAAGGACGGCGTTCTGCTGCTGTTCAGCAAGCCTGCCGCCAGTACCAGAGTGTCTACCTGACTACCATTGGTGGGGCAGCTGCCCTGCTGGCAAAAAAGGTCTTGTCCGCTCAATTGATAGCTTGGCCAGACCTGGGTCCGGAAGCTCTTTATCGTCTGGAGATAAAAGATTTTCCAGCTTGGCTGGCAATCGACTGTCAAGGTCGGCAGTTATGAGTAGCAAGAGCCATTGCAGCAGCACTTCACTCCGCACGCCAGTCGATAGCAAGGGTAGCCATCTATGAGTAACAAGAGCTTTACCAGCAACACCTCTCACCGTAGCTTATCGATTGCGAAGGTCGCCATCATGGGTAACAAGAGCCATTCCTATAGCACACCACACCGCAAGCCAGTCGATTGCGAGGGCAGCCAACAATGAGTAGCAGAGGAATCTTCATCAGCTTCGAAGGGGGAGAGGGAGTCGGTAAATCGACCCATATCAGCCTCTTGGCTCATCGCCTACGAGCTGCCGGTATTGATGTTTTATGCTTGCGCGAGCCTGGTGGGACAGTAATCGGAGAGCAGATTCGAGCCATACTGCTTGACCCGGCCAACAAAGAACTGACAGCGATGAGTGAGCTTTTGTTATATGAAGCCGCTCGGGCCCAACTGGTCACTGAGCAGATCCTGCCAGCTTTGGCTCGTGGCTCGGTGGTTTTATGTGACCGCTATCTCGACTCCACTGCAGCCTATCAAGGTTTCGGTCGTCAAATCGAGCAACAGATTGTCGCATCAGCTAACCAACTGGGCAGCTTAGGGGTTCTGCCAGATCGCACCTTGGTCTTGATTGACGACTTGAGCGAAGCCCTCTTCAGAGCCCGCGAGTCAGGAGCAGACCGCCTGGAAGCTGAGAGCGATGATTTTCATCAGCGGGTCCAAAACGGGTTCTTAATACTAGCTGAACAGCAAGCCGAACGGATACGCTTGATTGAGATTGCTCAGGACAAACGCGCTACTGCACAGGCAGTATTTCAAGCTGTAGCCGACCTTTTCTCGGGCGTACCGGATGATTTTGTAATCAGTGACGAGCTTTTAGAGGAATCACGGCGGCAAAGATGAGCATCGGGCTTCAGGCAATCAAAGCACCTTTTGACCAGATTGTCGGACAACCGACGGCATCCCGCTTTCTGACTGCATCAGTGCAAACCAACTATCGTCCCCAAGCCTATCTGTTCTATGGGCCAAGCGGCTCGGGACGTAGCGAAGCTGCCTACCTGCTGGCACGCAGCTTGTTGTGTTCTGAGGGTGGGGATGATGACTGCCAGGATTGTCTGAGAGTGCTCCGGCACAGCCACCCCGACCTGCAGGAGTTAAGTCCCGAAGGAGCCAGTGGCTATCTGATTGGGCAGATTCACGACCTCAGCCATTCCGCAGCGCTCAGCCCAATGCTGGCCAACCGTAAGGTCTACATCATCCAGCAAGCTGATAAGATGAGCGTCAGCTTCGCCAATGCTTTCTTAAAACTGCTCGAAGAACCTCCTCCGAATGTGGTCTTCATCTTAATCTGCCGCAATCTGGCAGCGTTGCTGCCGACCGTCCGTTCACGTTGCCAGCTGGTACCCTTTACAGCTATCCCGACCGAGCAAGCTATCGCTCTGCTGGTCGCCGAGCAGAGCGTCCCAGACTCTTTGGCCCGCCTAGCTTTGGCTTACTCAGCCGGTTCGCTTAGTGCTGCGCGAAGCTTTATTCAGTCCAGCAGCTTGCAGCAGCAACGGCGAACACTGATGAGCCTGTTGCGTGGCTTGAGCAGCTATGACAGCATGGATGTTTTAGAGGCAGCACGGCAGCTGGTGATATGTTGTAAGTTACCTTTAGACGATTTGCGAATTGCCCAACAACGCCAACTTGAAGAAAACCGGGAGACGCTGAGCAAAGCAGCTCTCAACGACCTGGAGCAAGGTCACAAACGGGAGCTGACCGCTTTAGAGAGAGCAAGCGCTCGTTGGCTGATTGAAGGCCTGCGCAGCTGGGTGCGAGATATCTTACTGGTTTATTGCGGCCTTCCTGAACAAGTCGTTAACTATGATGAGATTGAAGCTATCCAGACCGGTTTTCTCCCCAAGCAACCCGATATGCTAGCTCGGTTGATGTTCTGTCTGGAAGCCAGCAATGAGGCCGAGGCCCACTTGGACTATAATGTCTCAGTACAATCAATTTATGAATACCTGCTCTTCACCTTGCGTGAACAGCTGACCGGGCGGCCTTAGAACTCATATTTCGCCTGGATTTGAAAGGATACCAATGACAGATACAACCCCTGTAGTGGCGGTTAAGCTTCGCTATAGTGCCCGAGCCTATTGGTTTGACCCGGTGCTGGGCGAATACGCAGCCGGCGACCTGGTGTTGGTCGATACCGAGCGGGGACGTGAGGTGGGCCGGGTCAGCGCCACCGATATCGCTGCCAGCCCGGCTCAGATTGAGGCCTTATCGGTACCGCTGAAGCCGATTATCCGGCTCTTGGACGAGCAAGACCGCACCCAGCAAGAACGTATGATTGAGAAATCGGCAACCGCCCTGCCTCTGTTTCGCGAGTTGATTGAAAAAAGCGGCCTGGAAATGAAAGCCGTCGCAGTCGAATACCTGTTTACTGGGGATAAGGCCGTGTTCTACTTTGCCAGCGAATCGCGGGTGGATTTTCGCGAGTTGGTGCGGGAGATGGCTGCTCAGCTGCACATTCGGGTGGAGCTGCGGCAAATTGGTGTGCGTGACGAGGCCCGCATGCTGGGTGGCATTGCCCATTGCGGCGAGAAGCTCTGCTGCGCCCGGATGGGCGGAGATTTTCAGCCGGTATCGATACGGATGGCCAAAGAACAAGACCTACCTTTGAATCCGGAGAAGATTTCCGGCGCCTGTGGCCGTTTGATGTGCTGCTTGCGCTATGAATTCGAGACTTACAAAGAATTCAAGAACCGTGCTCCGAAGCGTGGCACTGAGATAACCACTCCACTAGGAATGGCACTGGTGACTGATTACGACACTCCGCGAGAGACCATCTCGATGCAGTTGGAAGATGGCAAGACGCTTGCTATTGCACTAAAGGATTTTGACCAACAAGTCAGCGAAAACGGAGAATCCCGTCGCTTGAATTCGCTCGGTCGAGAGGCTTTGGAACGCTCTGCCAACACTACCACCCTTTTGGCTTTGTCTACTCTAGACCGCGACGGCCTGGTGGATGAGCTGGTTCCCGGTGAGGGCGGGGGGAGTGTCGCTGGCTCGGTTGCAGCAGATACCCGACGGCAGCGGCGGTCTGGACAATCCGGCGCTTCGGCTGAAGACCAGGACTCGAACAACCGCTCCGGCGCCAGCCGCAGACGGGCAGCCGGTAGTGGGCGCACTGCAACTGACGGCGGCGAGGCTGGTAGCGGGCGCGAAACCGGTAGTGGGCGCGAAACCGGTGGTGGGCGCGAAGCCAGCAACGGGCGCGAGGCCGGCAACGGGCGCGAGGCAGCAGACGAGCGTGGGGTTGGCAACCGGCGCGAAGCCGGCAGTCGACGTGCTGCCAGCAGCGGACGCAGTAATTACCGTGAGAGAACCAGCCAACGTGACTCTCAAGACCTGTCCAGCGAGAATGGCCAATCCGGCAGCTCACGTTTAGCTGGCCGAGCCAATAGCAGCCGCGAGAACTCCCAGCGAACGCGTCGCCAATCAAGCCAATACGAACCTGCTGAACGCCAGTTACGGCGGCCACGCCAACGCTCGCAAGCAATACCCGGCAATCCAGCCGGCAGCGAGTCATCTGAGCAAGCTAACCAAACTACTGGCAATACAAACCTGACAACAGGCTCCGATACCTCAAGGTCTGCGAGTGACCCAGGTACCACCAATGGCCAAGATGGCCGCCGTCGACGCCTGCGTCGGGAAGAATGAGGGTGTCAGATAATGCAGACCTCTGCAGCCTTGCTGATTGACCTCTACCAGTTGACTCAGGCCCAGGCTTACTATCTGAACAGTGAGACAGACCTGGAAGCCAGCTTTTATCTACATTTTCGGGAGAATCCTTTTAACGGTGGCTATTCGATAGCCTGTGGCATGGCCCAGGTGGTTGAGCTGATTGAACAATTTCAAATTACAGCAACCGACATCGAGTACTTATCCACATTAAAGACTGCTTCAGAGGCAGCCCTCTTTCAGCCAGAGTTCCTAAATTACCTATCCAAAATGCAGCTTCAGGTAGACATCGATGCCGTGCCGGAAGGTAGCCTGGTCTTTCCTAACGAGCCATTCTTGCGGGTCTCCGGCCCGATTTTTCAGTGCCAGCTCTTAGAGACCCCGCTTCTAAACCAGGTTGGCTTTCAGACACTGGTGGCTACCAAAGCCGCTCGCATCTGCGATGTCGCTGATGGGCCGGTCGCGGAATTCGGACTTAGGCGGGCGCAAGGCCCGGCTGGCGGCATCTATGCCTCGCGTGCAGCGATGGTCGGCGGCTGTGCCTCAACATCCAATGTCGAGGCGGGCCGGCTCTTCGACCTGCCGGTTTCTGGCACCCATGCCCATTCCTGGGTGATGGCGCATGCCAGTGAGTTGGAGGCCTTCCGGGCCTTTGCGCTGACCCAGCCCGAGGGCTGCGTGTTGCTGGTCGACACCTACGACACCATCCATGGAGTGCAAAACGCCATTACCGTAGCCCACGAGATACAAGCCCGTGGCCAGCGTCTGCAAGGCATTCGCATCGATTCCGGAGATTTGGCCTGGTTGTCCAAAAAGGCCCGGGAGATGCTCGACCAAGCCGGCTTCAATGATGTGTTGATTATCGCCAGCAATGACCTGGATGAGTACACCATCCAGTCACTGCGCGACCAGGGAGCAGCTATCGACTCTTACGGGGTGGGTACTCGGTTGGCTACCGCCTACGAGACGCCGGCCCTGACCGCCGTATACAAGCTTTCAGCAGTGCGCCCAGCCGGCCAAGAGAGCTGGAACCCGGCTTTGAAGGTCTCAGAACAACTGGAGAAGTCCACACTGCCTGGCCGGCTTGATGTCCGACGCTACTATGGCGATGATGGGCTGATTACAGGTGACATGATATACTCCCTGGACCTCGGAGTTACTGAGGAGACAATCATCGACCCGCGAGATGATGTACGCCGTAAACAGTTGCCTGCTGGACAGTTCGAGCAGCTCTTGAAGCCACTGGCCCGGCAAGGGCAGATTGTCTGGCCAGAGGTCAGTGTAATGGCAGCGCGGGCTAACTGTAAGGCCAGCCTGGACAGCCTGGACACCACCCGCCGACGTCTGATGAACCCGCATAGCTACCCAGTTGGCTTGGAGCCAAGCTTGCATAGCTTACGTGACCGCCTGCGTCGCCAGGCTAAAGGACTTTAGGTGGCCGAGCAGGCTTGATTAACGTAGCGGGTCCCTAGCATGACGCAGTCTAACTGCTGTTTTTAGTTGCATTGACTTTAACTGGAGTTTAAGTGACCGACCCTTCACTGATACGTAACTTCTCGATTATCGCGCACATCGACCACGGCAAATCGACCTTGGCCGACCGGGTGTTAGAGATGACCCACACCATAGCCGAACGGGATATGGTGGAGCAGGTCTTAGACTCCATGGACATTGAGCGGGAGCGGGGCATCACTATCAAGTCGCAAGCCGTACGGGTGCTTTATGACTCCTTAGATGGCCGGCAGTACCAATTGAACCTGATTGATACCCCGGGGCATGTTGACTTCACCTATGAGGTCTCGCGTTCTTTGGCGGCCTGTGAAGGAGCGGTACTGGTAATTGATTCGACCCAGGGAGTAGAGGCTCAATCGGTGGCTAACGCCCTGATGGCAATGAACGCCGGGCTGGAGATTATCCCCCTGATTAACAAGATTGATTTACCGGCCAGCGACCCGGAGCGCGCCCGCCAAGAGATTGAGGAAGGCCTGGCTATACCAGCCGACGATGCTATATTAGCTTCCGGTAAGACCGGAGCCGGGGTACGGGAGATGCTTGAAGCGGTCGTCCAGCGGGTCCCGGCACCCAGCGGTGATGCTGACGCACCGCTCAGAGCCTTGATATTTGACAGCTACTATGATGCCTACCGGGGAGTAGTTGCACTAATCCGCATCGTTGACGGGTCACTCAGTGCCGGCCAGCGCATACGCTTTCTGGCCAGCAAAACCGACTGCCTGGTTGAAGAGGTGGGGGTGCGCCGTCCCTTGAATACTCCGGTCGAGAGCCTGGGAGTTGGTGAGGTCGGCTATCTGGTGACTGGC
>JAIRQI010000040.1 GCA_031256575.1 Coriobacteriales bacterium | reverse complement strand
CTGTCGGCAAGCGGCGCGAGAACCTGCTCCTGGCTATCGAGCAGATAATCATTGGCTACAATAACCGGGTGCTCCCTTATGATGGGCCTGCTGCACGTTGTTACGCCTTATTTCAAGACTTGAGCCAGAAAGATGGCTGGGTTCTCACTGTAGAGGACGGAATGATTGCTGCTATCTGTGCCAGCAGCAAGGCAGTTCTGGCAACGCGCAACACCAAAGGTTTTAAACGTCTTGGCATACAACTGGTCGACCCGTTTACCGAGCCAACACCGGATGTGACAGGTATCGACCTGGCTTAATCGTTTTATACAAGCCGCGAGTAGTCCTGCGTCTGGTGGAAGATATGAGCAATAACCACCTGCTTGTCGCGATAGGTGTAAAGTGCGATATAGCGATTAACCAGTAGAATCCTATAACCAAGCTCTGCTAACCGAGTATGCCTGGACAGAGGGAACAGCTCTGGTTGAGTAGAAGCGAGTTCAACTAGCCGTAGAAACTCACTTTCAAAGTGTTGAGCAGCCTGGGGACTCTGGAGGCTATCACAGAGATACAAGACAATCGCCTCGTACTCTGCTGCTGCCTGTTCAGTGAGTAGGAACTCAATAGTCATACTTCTCATGTAGCGCAGCTAAGTGCGCTTGACCATCGACTAGGCGATTGTTAGCTATATCGGCCTCCGCTTGAGCGATTTTCACGAGCAACTCGGCTTCAGCAAGCTGTTCTTCCAGTGCCTGGTATGCTTCGGCAGTCATCACTACAAGGTGGCTGTAGCCATTCCTGGTAACGGAGACAGGCTCCTTAGCTTCCTCCACTAAGCGTGAAAAGCGTGCAGTATCTTTCATTTCGCGTATAGGAACGCACGTTGTCATCAAAACCTCCTGTCAACTCACATCGTGGCCAAATTATACCACGCAGCGTGTCTTGCCAATTGGTAACGATACAGTTTACTTGGCAGGGAGACTCTCCCCCTGACATCTTATACTGACATCTTTGGTCTCCCGTTTTACTGCATAGCTCTAGATACGAGGGTGACATGGAGGAGGTTCGTTTGTCAGCAGATTTTGCAACTGTAGGGTTTTACAGTTAACAAGTGCGGATAAACGACATGTGAGGGCAAGGTTTGTGGCTACAGAGCAAGTTGTTTATCCTCTCTTATGTTGTTTGTCCGACAAGGTATACTTTGTTGCTGGTGACTTTGCTTGTCCAGTTCTGATTACCTGACCAGAACTAGTCAGCTTTGCTAGAGTGTACCTCACCTGCCCATTTCTTAGTTTGGTTGCTTGCTCAAGCTCTGCGCGTGAAAGCTGTTTATCATTAAGTGCAGATAGTATAAGCTCGGAATTGGTTACCCTAGACGGTTTTGCCGCAGGATTCTGTTGGGAGTGTAAGTCATGCCTCACGGGCTGCTCGAGTAGCGTGTACGAGGAGTTCTCTACGCTCGTTAGTATCACAGTGAAGTAGATACCACCATCTATAAACTTAGGCATCGGTAAGCCCAGCTCGGCAATTTCTGCAAGTACCATCGGAATACCACTACCCAGTTTTTCGATGGTACTGACCCCGTCAGCACCACGGACGTACTGGCATATATCAGCCAGCCTACTGTTGCGCGTCACAGAGCCTGTGCGCCCAAGCTCGTTAACGTGCACACCATAAAGCCCACCAGGGTTACTGAGGATCAGCCTGTTATCCTCAATTATCAAGCTGATGTCTTGCGACATTGATATCGAGCCAAGCGCCCGATGAATCAAGGCATTAGCAATCAGCTCGCGCATCACAGCAGAAGGGTATTCGTGCACGACTCGTACGTGTCCGCTCGGTATACTCAAGGTTAATTCATCGCTATTGTCTTTGACCCACTGAACAGCTTCGCGCAGCATAGTCGGAATTGGCCCGTCAAAACTACGGACGTTTATCGCTCGCACCGTACCTGAGTTTCTTATACGCTTTTGAACACTTGCTTTGATTGAATAATTCGGAAAAAACTGTTGTGGATAAATTCCTAGAGCTAGCAACCCTGCTTTGCTTAACCTTCCATCTGGATTGACTACCCCGGTTCTTAACAGAATCTCATCATCATTCATTTTTGCGATTGTGCTCGACTGGTCTTTTCGACTCTCTATGAAAGCTTCGACTAACGATTCATCTAAATCAGCTTTACTTGTTGCATCGACTGCTTCTTCGTCGTTTCGGCTCATTCCACGTGCCGAGATAAACATCTGCTTTTCTTGGTCAGATAGTTCGAAATCGCCATCGTAGAGCCGAATGAATGACCGCTTTGTTTTCTTCAGCTCGATTGGTTTAAGCTGCTTGTCTGCCTCGAATACTTCTACCCAGACTACCTTTTTACCATCTACCTCCACTAGTTCAATTGATATCTCGAGGTGATTGTTAAAGCTGTTTTTTGCCAGGTTAGCGAGCCTCTGTTGGCAGTCTTTTGCATTATAGACACCAACAAGCTCAAAGCTTTCAGTTTCGTCGACTCCAAAAATCATTACACCACCGTCAGGAGTATTAGCAAAAGCACAGAGTGTGTTCACTGTCGTCTCAGGAAAGCCATCTTTTGCTGCCTTTACTTCGTACCGCTGATTATCGCTGCCCTCAAAAACAAGTGCTGCAAGTACAGCTTTTAGTGCGTCTGTTTGAATTGGATCGTTCATTTATCCCTCAATCTAGTTAGACGGCTTTATACTATCTTTGCAAAGTCTTAGCAGTATTTCTGTTATGTTTCTGCTAAGTCTTTGCAGATTATTATCTATGATTAAGCTAGTTTTAGCAAGTATCTATAGATTTCTGTTAAGACTTCACATGTTTGAGCTATGTTTTTGCTATGTTTTCTGCTATGTTTTCTGCTAAGACTTAGCAGACATGCTGCCGAGCTTTAGCGCATCCCAAGCAAGATGCCGCCGATAAGTCGTCGACGGCATCCAGCCAAAAGAAAGAGGAAGAAGGATAGGTCTATTTACATCTCAGTGGCACAGCGCTCATAGCACAGTGCCCTACAGCTACCCCCCTGCCCTGCTACAACCCGGCGGCCCGGCGCATGATTAGCACCACGTCAGCCATGGTCAGCAAGCCGTCGCCGTCCATGTCGACAGCATCGAACTGCCCGTCGCTAAGCAACAGGCCACCACCGACCACCGCCTGGGCAATCTGCAGGGCCTCGGACATGTCCACGATACCGTCGCCGTTTAAGTCGCCAGAGCCGGGAGCACCAAACGCCGGACGCAGCACCAAAATGCCAGAAGCATCTGGAACCTCCACGGCTTCGACCTCGGCAAGCGAGGTAGCAGCCTCGACATCAGCCAGGGCAGCAGCAATGGCAGAACCCAGAGCAGCCCAGGAGGCAAGGGTGTAGTCCGTCTCCACCAATCCGTCCAATACAGCTTTAATCAAGGCAGCTTTAGCCTGCTTGGCCAAACCTAGATCTAAGCTGCTACCAGGTTCTTTAACCCAGACGGTCTCAAACATCCACGCGGTGTACATCCGGTACCCGGGCTTGGAGGACGTAGCCTGGTAGTCGTCTGGCCCGAAGTTATTCCAGAAGGCTAGAATCATGTATGCAGCACCAGGGGTCACGGTGATGGCGCCCTCCACAGTAATCTCGCACATCTCGCCATAGATACCGCAGTCCTCACTGTAGATATTTGTGACTGTAGCCGTGGCACCGTTATAAGCATAGATACCAGCGGTGCCGGAGCCATAGCTGAAGAAGTTCAGCTCACCAGCCGGTCCATCGCTGCTATCGACCATCTTTAGCTCACCACCGTTGCATATCTCCAAGGCATCCCCATAGTTGGTGCCCGTCTGAGTATCGTTGATGAAGTTCAGCACATGACCGTTAGTGTCAAAGGTGACGCTGATACCGTCTAGCAGCAGTCCACTATGGTAGTCGATGTCGTCCAGCAGCTTGATGGTCTGGCCGCTTTGCAACGCTGCTAAGGCTGTGGATAAGTGTTGGTAGCTAACTCCGGTCTCGACGATTTGGCAGACCGGGTCAGCTGGCCCGACGAAGACCATGCAGTAAGGCAGGCCCGTCGTCGCTATACCACCCATCCAGCTATCAGCCTGGCCGATTGCTGAGAGGTAGTAGGTGCCAGCCTGGTTAAAGGTGATGGTGGCATGGCCATTAGCATCGGTCGTGAAACCAAAATCAGTCAGCTCGCCGCTAACTGGGTCGATTAGTTGAATGTGGGCCCCTTCAATCACTGACAGAACTACTGTTGGAGACGGGCTCCCCGGCGTTCCCATTAAGAGGTCCATGGGGTCGTAACCCACCAGCGTCAAAGCCAAAGGCTTGCCAGCTTGGGTGCTCAGACAGTAGACTGGCTCAGTACCGTCCATGGTGAAATAGGAGGCCCAGTCATCAAAGCTGTCGTTCAACTTGATGAAGGTCAGCCAGTCACCGTCTTTCACCGCATACTCATTGATGGCGTAGCCATCGCTCATGTCACCCATCGGCACTAGGCTGTTGATGCTGAAGCTATAGCTCCCGGTGCCTAAGCCGAACATCTGGGTTAAGAAGCTGGAGCTGCCGCTGAGGTAGGTACCTGTATCAAAACCTGTCCCATATAAGAACTCATGGGTAGCCATCAGAGCGTCCAGAGCCGAGACCCCGTCTGCCGGAATGCCATGCTCGTTACCACCAACCAGTGTTCCCAGTGGAGCGTTCTGGTAACCATATGCCAGCGCCAAGCCAGGTTCAATTCTAATCTCGGTCGGCAGTAGAACAAAGCGGCTACCAACATAGTCAACAGCCATCACAGTGATAGTCACGCTGTTGTCGATGATTACCAGCGCGTTAATCGCCGCAAGCAGTGTTTGAGTTGCGGAGATGATTGCTGTTTGGCTGGCTTCCGAGTCATCAGCGACAGCTTGAGCAGCTATCAAGGCTTGAACCAGATTAGCCCACGAATCGTCTGTGTACTCGCTGGCTGTGAGAGACTGAGCTTCGGCAATAGCTGCCTGAAGGGCATCTATTGGGCTTTTCAAGGAAACCGTGACGACTTGACCATCAAAGGTTGCTATTACTGTTCCCTGATATGTAACGAAGCCCTCGGAACTGACCGTATAGCTGTAAGACAGACCACCAACCAACAAGTATGAACCATCGAGGTTGGCAGGCACAATGACACTAACGTCGGTCACAGTGACCGTTGCAGTAGCTGGCGTAACATCGAAGTAGAGCGTAAACTGCACGCTCCTGGGCACCAGCAAGTTACAGTCAGGCAGCGCTACCAACTCTACCTCGGCAACCGAAATCGCCGCGTTGACTTGGGTAAACGCCGTATCGATAGCATCTATAAAAGCCGCCCATGATTCCGGCGTGTAGTCGGATTCTTGCAAACCAGCGCCGATTTCACCAATCTGGGTTATCTTTACTGTTTTGGCTACAGCCACCAGCAATGCACCACTATGGTCTTTGACCCAAATGGTGTTATTAATATCGCCGTACTCGTAGTAACCGGGTTTACTGACCGAGACTATCCCAACGGATTTGCTCCTGTGAATGCCATTCACAATCACATAAGCCCAGGAATCAACTGAGATTGTACCCTCAACACTACAGTAGCTGTTATAAGCGATGTCAACAGCAATTTGTACAACGTTTATATCGCCTAATACACAAACATCGGATCCGTATTCTACAAAAACCCCGAAGTTACCAGAAACATTGGTAACTGTGACTTTACTATACGTTGAAGCGTAAACAGCAAAGCTACCATTATCTACAGCATTCAGTTGGCCGGTCTGGCTCTCGCTTGAGTCAACCAGTATAAGCTCACCGCCTGAGCTGATATAAATCCCGCCACCGACATTCAGAACAAAGCCGTTCACATCAAAGGTGACGGTCTTCTCCGCGTAATTAATGGCACTCGAGCTGTTGATATCAGCCAGCAGGCGGATAGTCTGGCCATTCTCCACATCAGACAGAGCGCCAGCCAGGTCGATGTAGCGAACTCCCGTTTCGACATTCAAACAGTTGTAGACCACCGGCTCACCGACCAGCCAATAATTCAGGGGCACTGCCGGGACGATGCTATATGACCCGCTGTTCATGCCAGCGTTGCCATTCATGCCCACACCCTCGTTACTGATGGTGCGATGGGCACCGAAGATGGAGCCAAAGCCGCCAGAAGCCAGAGCGCTGGCCGGAATGCAGCCCTGGTCGACCATGTCCTCGTTAATAGTCACCGTCTTGGAGTAGAAGGGGTCGTAGTTGGTGTAGTTGACCGGGTTGTAGATGCCAGACATCTTAGGCACCGGGTAGGCCAGGCCGGTGTAGTACAAGGTCACCTGGTCGCCGGCTTTCAAGGCCTCATGATTGATGTCGCCACCAGCCAGGCTGGCGCTAACACTGCTCTGCATGCCCCGGATGACCTGGTAGTAGTCCTGTGTGCCGACGGTCACACAGACAATGTTATTACCGGGATAGATGGTCGCGATATCGTCCTCGACAGACTGGTAGCAGTCGCTGACATCCGGGTTCCAGACGCTGATACAGGCTTCCTCGACCTTGCAGCCGTCAGCCATGTCGGTGGCCTGGACCCTGATTTCCTGGCTGTCACTGAGCATGTACCAGGTGTCAGCCTCGGAGTCCCAGTTGCTGTAACTCTCATCAAAGGGCCTCAGCACCGTCAGTCCATAGTCGGTGTTCTGGTCGTCGCCGACCGTGACCACGATGATAGCTTTGCGCTCGGGAATGACCGCTCCGTAACGTTGGTTGGCCGGGTTATAGGCGGTACCGGTAATCTCGATGGCCTCATAAGTCACCTCGATTACTGCCACACCCTCCGTGACAGCAGTCAGGTTCACCCAGCTGGTGTGATAGTCGTCATAAGGCGCGATATCCACAACTTCGGCACCTTGGAGGGTCGTGAAGTGAAAGTCTGGCTCAATCATCTTGTTTTCTGTGTCGCTATTGATGATTTGCCAAATGCGAAAACCGGTTATACGCTCGGTCTGGCCGACCTGCATCTGCAGCTGGTGGGTGTATGGCACGTTCAGCAGCAGGTTGTGGTCGTCTTGGTGAATGCGGGCAGCAATGCCATTGGCAGCGGCAATCGGCGTGGTGTAGGTGTCAAAGGGGTCGCCCTGAAGCGTCACTACTAACAGACCGCCGCCGTTCATCGACAGGTAGCCAGCCTTGGTAGTCGAGCCTGCCATCGACACCCGGTAGCTGTTGCCGCTGGCCGCCGGGAAGGACCAGGTGCTGGTGCCGTCGCCATTGTCAGTCGGCTCTACCAGGGGCGCAATCTGCACGATGTTGTAGTTGTTAATCTGGTTGGTAATCTGCACCCTGGCCCCTGTCGGTGCGGTAATCGCATAATAGGGCGAAGTGGGGATAAGACCGTTGATAGCGCCTAACAGCTGGGTGAAAGCACCAGCAATGGCACCGGATGTCGCCTCAGAATCACTGGCTACCGCCTGGGCCTCCGCCAAGGCAGCCGTGAAAGGTACCCAGGAGGCAATGGTGTAGCTGGCGCGGCTGTAAGCTGTGGCGCTTGAAATCAAGCCCTGAAGCTGCTCAATAGTCGCCCCGACCAGGGCATCCAGACAGGCCTGCAAGTTGTTGCGGGCTGCATCAATCGTGGGCTGGTCGGTGGTGTTGCTGGCTGCCACAGCTTGGGCATCTGCCAAGGCCAGGGCAAAAGGAGCCCAGCTTTCAGCAGTGTAGTCAGCCTGGTTGCGTAGCTCAGACAAGTCAACCAGCGGAGCCAGCTGTGTGGCTGCAGTCAGAACCAGGTCAGACATGGTCTGCTGTAAGGCATAAGTCGCGCTGGCGATTTCACTCAGCGATGCGGTCTCGATTGCTGCCGCTACTGCTTGGGCATCGGCCAAAGCA
>JAIRQI010000133.1 GCA_031256575.1 Coriobacteriales bacterium | reverse complement strand
GCTGTGCTCTTATCCATCTCATCACCGCTCTGCGGTTGATTAGGCTCTGTCAGCTCGTTCATGCTCATCTACCAGCCATGCCCATCAGTTCATGCGCTCGATGAAAAAGTCAGCCATCGAAAGCAGCAAATCCCGATACTTGCTAGGTTCTAAGACTCTGGGCAGTTCGGCTTTAGCCTGCTGTACCAACTCGATAGCCTGCTGATGAGCGAATTCCAGTGACCCACTTTTTATCATTGCCTGAACCGCCCACTCCAAGGTATCAGCATCGTTTGTATGTGTGGATAAAACCTCTACCAACTGCGCCGCTTCATCGGAATTCTGTAAAGCATGCACGACCATCAGCGTGCGCTTGCCTTCAGTGATGTCGTTACGGTAGTCCTTCAAGGTAGCTTGCTTCTTACCAATCAGGTTCAAAAGGTCATCTTGAATCTGAAAAGCCAGTCCGGATGCAATACCAAAAGCCCGTAGCGCTTCGATTTGCTCTTCATTACCACCACCGACGATAGCTCCGACCGCCAAAGGGGTTCCACCAGAATAATGGGCGGTCTTTAGGGTAGCCATCAACATGTAGTCAGCGATGCTCAGGTCAAAGCGTTTGTCTTGTGCCCAACCCAGATCCAGAGCTTGACCTTCTATGGTTCGAGTGGTCATTTGTACCAACTCATCCAAGACCTTCAGCTTAGTGGCATCATCGAGGATTTTATCCTCAATTAATAAACCTGTAACCTGGGAGAGGGCCAGGTCACCGGCATTGATTGCCAGCCCGACGCCGATTTGCCGATGCAGGCTGGGCTGTCCCCGCCGCAGTTCTGACTCGTCGGCGATGTCGTCATGGATCAATGCTGCTGAATGAAAGTGTTCGATTGCCGAGGCTGCACTATGAGCCCGCTCGGGATCGCCGCCTACCGCCTGGCAGGCCAACTCGCAAATCAGTGGCCGATGGCGTTTGCCGGCACCGGCTGAGAAAGCGGACAGCGGTTGATAGAGATAACGTGACAGATCCGGGTTAGACTGCTGCACAAAGTAGTCGCTGACCAGCTTGTTTATTCGATTACTGTTGCGGTTCAGATAGCTTTTAAAATCCATCTTACCTGCTGATTCCTGTACTGGCTCATCTTACCCGTCACCAAAACCTATGCCTCTTCTGCTCAGTGAAACCTGCTGGTTAACGCGATAAAAGCTGGTCGATAACTGTTCTTCCAGCAAAACTGGCTTGGCTGCCTAACTCCTGCTCGATGCGCAGCAGCTGGTTGTATTTGGCTACCCGATCACTACGGGCTGGTGCACCAGTCTTGATCTGGCCGACATTCTTGGCTACCACCAGATCAGCGATGGTAGTGTCTTCAGTCTCTCCCGAACGGTGGCTGACCACACAACTATAACCAGCCTGGCGAGCCATTTCCATGGTGTCTAAGGTCTCGGTCAAGGTGCCGATCTGGTTCAACTTAATCAGGATGGAATTGGCGATGCCTTGTTCGATACCACGTTGAAAGATTGCCGGGTTGGTCACGAAGACGTCGTCGCCGACCAGTTGGACGCGCTTACCTAAGCGCTCGGTGATCAGCTGCCAACCCTCTTGGTCGTTTTCTGCCATGCCATCTTCTAGAGAGATAATCGGATAACGCTTAACTAAAGCCTGCCAGTAATCGACCATCTGCTCGACAGTCAGCTGGCGCTTCTCCCCTACTAATATATACTGCTTGCTTTGCGCGTCAAATAACTCAGAAATCGCCGGATCCATAGCAAAGGCAATCTGGTCGCCGAGCGCGTAGCCTGCGCGGCTGACTGCCTCGCTGAGCAGCTCCAATGGCGCTTCGTTACTAACTAAATCGGGAGCAAAGCCTCCCTCGTCACCGACTGCTGTGGATAAGCCCCGGGCCTTCAACACGCCCTTTAGGGTCTGGTAGACCTCTGCGCACCAACGCAGAGCTTCGGCAAAGCTACTGGCACCGACTGGCATTATCATAAACTCTTGAAAATCAACATTATTGTCGGCGTGGGCACCGCCATTCAAGACATTCATCATCGGGGTCGGTAGTAGCCGTCCTGCTGATTCGCCAAGGTAGGCATAGAGCGGGAGCCGGGCTGCAGCAGCTGCGGCTTTAGCTGCTGCTAGCGAGCAACCGAGGATGGCGTTAGCACCCAGACGAGACTTATTGGCTGTTCCATCCAGCTCGATTAGGAGGGAGTCGATAGCCCGTTGATTAGTCGGGTCTGACCCCAACAGGTTTTCCTTAATCTCACCGTCGACGTTGGCGACCGCTTGTAAGACTCCCTTGCCCAGGTAGCGCGAACTCTCGCTGTCCCGCAGTTCGCAGGCCTCAAAAGCCCCGGTTGAAGCTCCTGAAGGCACCGCCGCTCGTCCCAGGCTGCCGTCGTCTAGTAAAACGTCGACCTCGATGGTCGGATTGCCCCGCGAGTCCAGTATCTCCCGTGCTTTTACATCGATGATTTTCGGCATCACTTCTCCTCACATTTCAAAATCTGTTGATTGAACGGTGGTTTTATCCACAGGTGTGTTTTCAGGGTTACTTTTTGAAGACTGCGCTAACTGCTGTTTGGCCTGCTGCCAGAAAGCCTCTTGTTCAACTGTGGAGAAGTCCGAGAGCTCCCGGCCAGCTTGTAAGGCGTAGCCTTCCATGATAGCCCAACGTTCACGGAAGCGGCGAATGGTGGAGCGCAGGGCGCTCTCCGCGTCGATACCTTCTTTGAGGCCGATGTTGACCAGCGAGAACAACATGTCGCCGAACTCATCGGCAGCCGCCGGACTGCCGCTGGGCTCAGCCTGGAACTCACTGATTTCTGAAGCCAGCTGCTGCCAGACCTCTTCG
>JAIRQI010000001.1 GCA_031256575.1 Coriobacteriales bacterium | reverse complement strand
ATAGGTATCTCCCGTCGCATCAGTCACCTCTGCCAGACGGAAGGTGAAGGTCTCTGTCGCAGTCGGTTGGTTGGTGACAATCTTCTCAATAGGAATCTGAACATCAATCGGAGCTATCCGATCGTTCGATATCACCAGGTAATCTAAAATCACAGTAAACTCTTTGTCACCTATCGGACTTGCCGCTCTAAAGGAAAAAAGGCTCATCCGATCAGCCAATGTAGCCGGTAATTGATAGCCCGGGGGCGCCTCCAGCTCTATCAACACAAAGGTGCGGTTGGAGGAATAAGTCAGCCAAGGGTCCGAGAAGCGGATGTAACCAGACGGACCGACCACCTGGTCTTCAAGGTAGTAGAGCACGTCGTAAGTATCGGGCACTTCGATGACCGCTGGAATGCTGGGATCAGTTGGTATTCTACCGTGCGGCCAACCATACTCGTTATCGAGATACAAGGCAAAACGGGCGCCTGGCAGCAAGCGGCCGGGGTCAGCGCTGTCGGTCTTGTACAACAAGACCTCGGTACGGTCGCCGTCGGCCTCGGCAAAAGCCGAGGACCTGCTAATTACGTAGTCCTCAAACGAAACCGAACTGGAATACCCGGAGACTGTAATCGAGTTGCTGAAGTCGGTCGGTTGCCCCCAGTAATACTCAGTTATTGCAGCAGTGTAGGTGATGCGAACCGGGTGCTCGTCCGGTATGTAAAAATCTACCGTTTGGGCATCATGGGGAGAAAAACTCCAGAGCGCACCCACAGCAATCGGTGTCGGTGCGGCAATCCAGACACCGTCCCAGACTCCGGCGACCAGGTTCTGGGTCTCGATGCGAATGGTGCTCAAATAGAATCCCAACGACCCTTGCATAGAATCGGTCGCTGTCAGCAGCGGGTCTGCAACACTTACGGGACGCAGCCGCTTGCCATCCGGATTGATGATGATTTCAACATCGGCGGTATTATCCCCATTATTTGTTGACATCTCTTTATGGACGACCTGGGGAGTGTAGAGTGCCTCGGCGCTGTCCGTAAAGACGCCGCCGCTGTAGTGCTCGCTGGAGGCAAAGACCGTAGCCGTGTTCTGCACAGCCAGTGGCGGGCCAGCGGGGTCGGGGTAACTCTCGGTGTACTGGTCTTTGAGCAGCAACTGGTAGTAGACCGTGTACTCGATGCTGTCTGCGTACCAGTCTCCGGGCGAGGCGTCGATGATGGTGCTGAGCGCTCCGTCAACCTGAACGAAGTCGCGGAAGTCCACCGTAAAGCTGTTGCCGACAATCTGGCCGGCTAGCCAATCCTGCACATAAGCGCCGTTCATCTCGTAGGGGCCATAGTAGTTTGTGCCGTCGCTGACCTTCAGAGAGCCCGGCACGTAGCTCAGCTTGGGGTCGAAGGTGTCCGTGAAGATTGCTGCTTGACCAGCAGCGAACAATGGATATCCCTGGTTGCCAGAAGCCGAGTCGTAGAGGCTTTGCTGCCCGACATTAGTGTAGCCGTTCAAGGTCACCGAGTAGTCAAAGAGCGAGCTCATGAAGTAATTCGGCTCCACCGACTTATACATGGGATAAGAGTCGTAGCAGCTGGCGACGACCACATCCTCGACCCCGTTGCCCGTCGAGATAATCTGATTGCGCAGGCGGGCGTTGGGCGTGCTCTGCAGATACTCCAGCAAAGTCGTGGTACCAGCCAAGTCCGGGATGTCTAGGGGAACCCGGTAGGTAATTGTGACCGTCTTGGCCTCGCTATACGGCCAGCGGTAGTTCTCGACTACAGACGGAACGCTGCTAACCCCCAGGTAGACCCGCATGTCAGCCCCTGAACCTGTTGTTGGCAGGTAGACGCAGTAGTCTGGACTGGCCTCTCCGCTGACCGTGACATTGACCAGGTTGTTGATGTTAGCCTCGGCACCACCGGTGATTCGCCAATCTTTATGCAGGTAGGGATAATTGCCGTCCCCGCTCTCATAGCTCATGAAGACATCCTGAAAGACCCCGGCCGCACTGTCGATAAGGTCAGTACCGGCCGGAACCCGCATCACGATGGTGTAAATCAGGTCGCTAGGCTTGCCCGCTGAGTCAAACTGCCACTGGGAGCTTTTCGTGTAACGGATGTTGAAGGCGTTTTCTGGAGTGCCCACTCCTGTACCGAGTCCGGAGTAGCTGACCGAGCTTGATACGCTGCTGGTCTGGCCATTGACTGTGATGCCAATCTCGTTTCGATAGATGCCATTCGGGCTGAGGTCAGAGGGAGTAGTGTAGTAGACAAAGTCAACTCTGCCGATGTTGGCTGGACTGGCCGGGACCGTATAGGTAAACCCATTGCTGCCGTCCAAAGCAAAGCCAGCTGTCCCTATGTAGGGAGCAGAGACGGTAACCGTGCTGAGCAGGTTGTTACTCAAGCCATAGAGCTTGATTGTCAGGTCGCCGCTGATGGTCTGGCTAAGCCCGCCGTTCATCGAGTCGTTGATGGTCAAGCCGTTCAGCACCAGCGAGCCGCCGGAGCTGCCGGAGCCGCTACCGGAGCCGCCACCGGAGCCGTCGCCTAAGCCATCCCCGACCCTTGCTGTCCACTGTATCTGCCCGTCGGCTTGCTCGGTTCCTGATTTGGATAAAAGCGTCTTGCGCAGCGGGGTCTGGGTTGTCGAAGCGGAAGTCAGCTCGGTGCCGCCGTCCCTGCCGCTGGCAGTTGCTGTGTTATTCAAGGTCAGGTTGTACAGGTATCTCTGTATCCAACTGCCAGGGTCTCCCGGGCCAGGTAAACTCTGGCTGGCAAAATAATCCAAAACATCGCTCAGGCTCACCGTATAACGTAGCTGAACAGTCTCGTTGCTCTGCAGGGTAATGCCACCTGTCGTGCCAAAGTCGAATAACAGGCGCTGACCGCCACTCTCCCACTGGGGCAAGGCTTGCGAGACCCAGGCTCCGCCATTTATCGAATACTCAAAACTACCGCTCCCCGATGAGAAGGGGTTAGCGTAGTTGCCAGGAATATCCGAGCTCTTAATCTTAAAGGCATTCTGGATGCTGAAGCCCAAGCTGTCGGCCAACACGACATTGCTAACCTGGCCGCCCACTGCTCTGACCTCGACAGTAAAGCTGACACTCTCGCTGGCACTGTTGTAGGCACTGGCAGTTTTGGCGACCTGCAAAGCAGCCGCCTGGCTGCTGATGCTGTTGACCGTGATTGAGCTGTTGGCTCCAAAGTCAATCTTTCCAGCAGTCAGGTCAGAAGCGAAATCAGCCTGCAAAACCAAAGAAAACTTGACATTCACATAATAATCAATGAAGTTCTGCCCAATCGCATTGCCCTGGTTGTCGACATTATAAAAGAACAGCTGCACCAAACCGTCGCTGCCGATGCTGTACTCACCGACACTGCTGCCATTGGCGACCTTGATAAAGCCGCTCTGCGGGCTGCTCACCACCAGTTCTTTAGGCAGCTGATAGACCAACTTGCCGCTGTTATATTCAAACTGGCCACCAGTCTTTTCATGCTCGGCAAAGCTGATGGCAAATGAATAAGGTTCGTTATAGAAAAAGCTGCCATTAGTGATGGCGCTACCGGCGGAATCTCTGACCACGATGCCGGTGATGTAGTTGCTCAAGTCCCAGTGGTCTCCGATGCTCAAGGGCATGATGCCGGCGATAGACTCAGCACCCGCGACAATGCTGGCCTCGGCTACTGCGCCGCCTTCCGCTGCAATGCTGGCACCCGCTGCAGCACTGGATTCTGCAACTGTGCTAGCCTCTGTTACAGCTCTGGCACCCGCTGCAGCACCAGCGCCCACTGTAGTACTGGCACTCTCTGTAGCACCAGCTCCTACGCTAGCGTTTTCACCTGGGGAGACAACCGCATCGCTGCCACCAGCAGCGTTCTCTGGAGCTTGTTGGCTTGCATCGGAGAAGCCTGGGGAGGAAGCTGAGTTCTCTGATGCTTCCTGGCTCCCAGCGGTGGAAGCTGGAGCGTCTGTAGAATCGTCTGCTGTTCCCTGGCTCCCACTGGAGGGGTCTGTAGCAGTAGCAGCCGGGTCATCCGACAAACCTGCGGTTTGCGACCCGGCATCGCTCCCAACCTGGGCAAACACCTGGCTAGGTAGACAGCTGACGCACAAGATGAACGCTAGCAGGCTGCTCAGTATCTTCAGTGTCGATAATGCAAAATGCATCTGCTTCAGAGCCGAGCGACCTCTGTCAGTTAGCGTACGGTTAGCCTTCATTCTGGTTCCTTCCCCGATTAGCGCTGGCTAGCTTAAGCAGTGATTGCCTGATGCCTGCTGCATTTTGCCTGTTAATCAGGCTCTACATAACCTGAAACCAGCATCAGTTTGCCTGCTAGCCCAGCAGACTACCCAAACCTTTTAGCTATATGTGGTTGTTGTCTAGGTGTATTACTCCCCATGCATAAGAACTGCATGAAACTAAATAAGTTCAACACAGCTAGTCCGGCTCATTATACTATTAAGCTAGTACAAAATACAAACTGTGACTGCCTATATTCTAGTGTCCCTAACATGGAAAACCCATGGAAAATTCAGGGCCTGTGATATTAATTCAGGCCCTGAAATGATTACAGATTGTCGGTGAGTCTTAACGCTTAGCTCTGGCGTGCCTTGCGACGTGATACAACTAGTGCGCCAGCACCCATTATTGCGAGGAGCAGGGCAAGCGAGCTGGCTAGCAGGGCATCGAAGTCACCCGTCCCCGGAGTACCGGGATTGGGGGTGGGAGTGGGGCCGGGCCCAGGTCCAGGGCCGGGATCAGGGCCAGGACCGGGGTCGGGAGTAGTGATTTCGAGGTTCTTCACCCAGACATAATCAGTGTAGTCCCCTGCATATTCTCCTTCACCCTGGTAGCTCACGCTGTATTGCATGTAGTCAGGCTTCATGGAGCTGCTGTCAAAATCCACAGCGGTCTTGGTGTAGGGATTGTAGTGGACGCCATTAATTGTAAGCTCGCCGAAGGAGATATAGGTAGGAGCAATGATTCTGTCCTCGATGGTAACCTCTGAACTGTATTGGACCTGGACACCGATGGCATTGTTACCGCTAGCTACTACATTGCCTCCGACAATGGCGATTCCGTGATAGAAGCAATCAATGCCGATAGCGTCATTGCCAGTTGCAGTGACGCTGCCATTGACCTTGACACTGGCATCGCCAGATTCAGCGTACACGAAGACACCTCTGCTACCAAGACCCTCAATTGTGACATCACCTTCTACCGTTACGTCACCGTCAGCCTCAGTGTAGATAGCAGTGTTATTCTCCCCAAACACATTGACGTTGCCACTGATGCTGACAGTCGCCTTGGCAGGATCATATTCCCTGTAAGCGTGAATTGCATTACACCTATCACCTTCTACTGTCACATCACCTTTGATGACAACACTTGAATCTCCCCGGCTAATAATACAATCGACATCGGATGCTTCCGTTATACTAACATAGCCGTCTACAGAGACTCTAGAGCCATAAGCTTCAATGCCACAGTCGTAAAAACGTAAAGCACTCGTATCAATGTTGCCTTTTACATAGACCTCGCTATCCCAGCCGGCTATTATAGCTTGACCTTTGGTTTGGATGCTGCCATTGAGCTCAATGTAGCTAGTGTTATAAACCCGAATAGCTGTGGCGCGAATGAAATCATTATCTTCAGTACCAGCACATAAAAGGTTGCCAGTGACATAGACCTTAGCACTTCCAAAAGCAGAGATGTGTGTACCCCCCGGTATAATGATGTTACCGATTACAGTGACCTCTGAGTCAGCATCAGCATCATATACATTGACGCCAGTACCTTTATCATTGAGAATGATATTGCCGATGACGGTTACTTTTCCACCATGGACAGTAATACCATCTCTATTGCTGATGATATCAGCCTCAACAGACAGTATTCCACCAAAGACAGTAATTCCCGTCACGCTGCCACCACCTGTGATTGTCAGGTTGCCGGTGCTAGATACAGTAACTCCTCGCTCACCTAGGTCTAGGTGTAACCATCCAGATCGATATTGTAAGTAGTACTAAGATAAGTCAAAACATCCTCAGTAATGTTCTGGAGCAGTGTGATGGTCTCACCAGGGCCAACAGCAGCCAGCGCTGCAGCCAGATTGGGGTAGTTGGTTGAACCAATCCTACATACAGGACCCAAAGCCACTGTGACCGTTTGCTCACCCCTGTAAGCTCCGTGATTGTAGTTTTCCGATGTAGGGTCTGTGATAGAGTCTGTCCAAACCGTGTAGAGTCTGTAGGTATCAACAGCCAGCCCTGTGATATCCCCATTACCGGTCACTTCAACTGATTCTTTCAAGTTGATTTTTCCGTAAGCAACTGGAAGCGAGCCGGAAGGCACCAGATAGAGTTGGCAGCCAGCTACTTGTTGATAGGAAGACACAGTAACCTTACTAGCGCCACCGGCTATTCTCGTTGTGCCCAGGTTTGGTGGCCGCAGGTCAGAATTGTCTATTTCGTGTTGCCCGTAGTTAATAAGTGTCCCATCAGTATCAAGTTCCAGTACCGCGAGGTAATCTCCGATTGCTAATACTCTAGGGTAAATACCTAGGTCTTGTGGAGTGAATGTGTCTACAAGATAGTCAGTATAAGAACCTCCGATGGTAAAAGTCATCGGGTCAGAAGAAGCAGCGATACTGAAGATACTTGAATCACTCTGACCATTCTCTATACTATATACCATGGTTTTTGATACATCGTCGTAGTTTGCCGTCAAACCAAATTCGAGGTCTGGTTTCTCCGCATAAGCCGGAGATGGCAAGGCCACCAGCATGGCCATACCTAGTATCGCTGACAATAGAAGCGAAAATGCCTTTTCCTTGATTTGCATATTATCCTCCCCCTGCTCGCCCTGACCTCTAGCAGCCACTCCCGACCGTCAAGACGGTGATACGACTAAACAGATATCAATCAAACACACTCCCAAAGGCTGCTAAACGAAATGATAGCAGACTAGCTTATTGTTGGTAACAAATATCCATAAACCAAGATGGTAAGAGAACTGGAATACTGTCTCGGTAGTCCCCCACACTTCTTCAAACCAGATGATCTTCATTCATCATCTTCAATCATGTCGTGGGCAACCCCTTTGCCACTATTAAGAGCAACAACCCCTCGACGGAGGTGAGCTTGGTTGCTCTCTGTAGAACAGGTCAATCTCTGTAGTGACTTCCGTCCCAGTCAAAGATTGAACACCGCTCGAACAAGTGACATGACAGTAAGCATGGCCCCATCATCTAGAGAATTGATTCTTTTGGCAGAACGCTTAACCAAATCAATAGCGTGCAACTGTTCGATACAGACATACTCATTGATACCTAGCGTAATTGATACTCTCGTCGGCAATAAACTTAGGGCCTGTACTAAAAATACAGGCCCTAAGAAGAGTACGGATTGTTGGTGAAGCTTAACGCTTAGCTCTGGCGAACTTGCGACGTGATACGACCAGTGCACCGGCACCCATTATTGCGAGGAGCAGGGCAAGCGAGCTGGCCAGCAGGGCATCGAAGTCACCTGTTCCTGGAGTGCCGGGATTGGGGTTGGGAGTGGGGCCGGGTCCAGGGTCGGGGCCAGGGCTGGGGCCAGGACCGGGGTCGGGGGTGGGGATTTCGAGGTTCTTCACCCAGACATAGTCAGTGTAGTCTCCAGCAAAGATACCTTCACCCTGGTAGCTCACGCTGTATTGCATGTAGTCAGGCTTCATGGAGCTGCTGTCGTTATCCGCAGCGGTCTTGGTGTAAGGATTGTAGTAGACATCATTGATAGTAAGCTCGCCGAAGGAGATATAGGTAGGAGCAGTTATCTTACCCTCGATGGTCACTTCCGAGCTGTATTGGACCTGGACGCCGATGGCATTGTTACCACTAGCTACGACATTGCCGCCGACAGTGGCGATTCCCTGATAGAAGCAATCAATGCCGATA
>JAIRQI010000167.1 GCA_031256575.1 Coriobacteriales bacterium | reverse complement strand
TATGCCAGCAGCAGCACCACTTACACCCGCACCACCTGAATCTCTGGTATTACTCAGACCACTGGCTGAACCTACACTTCCAGCGTAACCGGCATCACTTATACCTCCTACACCACCTGCATCATCTGCTTCAACAGCAAAACTGCAGGTGATTGTACAAATGGCAATATCACCACTCATACGCTCGGTATTCAATACTGCAAGATAAAAGCTGTCATTCTGGTAGACCGGAGCAGTCTCCAACCCTCTGACCAGGTTCTCGACAGTAATACTGTCCGGACCAGGTGACTCAATTTGTATCTGGTAACCAAAGAAACTGTCGATATCAAGCACAGTTAACGTGGTCTTGTAGAAGATATTCTCACCATCTTCCCAAACCTCTGGAGTGGAGAAGGATAGCTGCAACTGCTTGTCTGACAAAAGTGTTTCGTCGGTTATGGATTCTGTGTTCCCAGTCGGTGGTAGTTCACCTTCTTTTGTGAAAGGCGCCTCACTAGCGTAGGCTAGTGGGGCGTTACTAAACAACAATATAAGCAGCAAGCAAGCCATAAGCTTGGTAAGCAGATATCGAATTGATGTGCTGTGACAAGCTCTTGTCACCGTAAGCGGAGGATAACCGCGGGTAGTCCTATCCTGAAGACCGGCATGAACAGTAACCCGAGGGAAGCGACCGTTAACAGTCGCTTCCCGGGTCTTGTAGTTGCGAAGTACCGTTTGCACCATATCTCTCCTCACCGCAAAACTGGCTTAACTAGCCCACCTCAACCAGCAGCTCCAAACAGCTAGCCCACCTCGACCAGCAAAGTCAACCTCGGCCAGCAAAGCCAACCAACCAAACAACCAGCCCGCCTCACCCAGCAAAGCCCACTAACTCAACCTACAGCTTCCAAGCTCTCACTGGTTCAAACCGTAGTCGCTGGCATAGACCATCCGGGTTGCAAACTTCGAGAGGTCACTCTTATTCAGCTCAATGACTCGCCCGCCCTTCATCTCTCCACCATAAGTGGCATAACCGATGCTGGCGTCGTAAGACAGATAGATACCGTAGTAGTTGCCGATGTAGTCATTGACATGGTCATGGCCAACGAAGATGGCTCGTACGTCTCCACATTCTTTAGCTGCTTCAAAGAGGCCGGAGTTCAGGTTGCCTGGGCACTCGCCCTCGCCGCGAACACCACCAACAGCGAACTTGTCTTTCTCCGCATACATATTGGAATACTCTTGAACCGGAATGTGAAAGAACATCATGGAATTCAAGCGGCCGTATTTTTCTTCGATGCGGCGGGCGGTGCGTACGTACCAATTGACCTGGCCAGCCCGCGGCCAATCCCAGGTGCCGTTTTGAAAGTAGTTCTGGTAGATAGCTGGCCTGGTGATTCCCTGGGTTTGAT
Organism: Coriobacteriales bacterium; assembly: GCA_031256575.1. Classification (GTDB taxonomy): domain Bacteria; phylum Actinomycetota; class Coriobacteriia; order Coriobacteriales; family UBA8131; genus WQXZ01. The sequence continues at coordinate 1,652 of JAIRQI010000167.1, read as the reverse complement.
AGCGGTTAGTGTCCAAGGCCCAGAGGTTGTAGATTGGCGCGTCGCCTTCGGAGTCGTACAAGAAGAGGTACATGTCGCCGACACAATTGGTATTTCGGCCGACCCGCTCGACACAGCCGCTCATGGTCGGCCGGTTGACATTCATTGTGAAACTGCGGTAGAAGTCTAGCTGCCTGATTTTGTCCCAACCGGAAGCCAGAGCCGTTGTGGCATCCTCGTCATGGTTGCCGTAGGTTATCAGCCAGGGAATCTGGCGGGCCTCGCAAGGAGCCATCATCTGGGTGATGTAGTTCTGCAGCAGGTCAGCATTCATATTGCCACCTTGCTGGTCGCCTGTCATGATTACCATGTCCGGCCGCTCGGCATCCAGCATGGCGTTAAACAGCGCCACCGTGCGAGCGTGCACATTGGGGCGACTGGAAGCGTTGATGTAGTCCTGGTAGTCCGAGACCTGCAGAATCTTGAAGCTGCCATCAGCCTTGAACCGCAGGCGGACATTATCGGTGGCGTCCAAGATACCATTGGCGATGCGCACGAAATCCATGAGGTCGATGACCCCGTCCGCATTCAGGTCAAAGCGAGCCGCATCTGGCCAACGCGCTGAGCTTGAGTCGACCATGAACAGCGTCATCGCCAGCGACAAAGCCTCGATGGTGAACTCACTTATCGGGTCGCCGATGCGCACCCCGATGCTATTCTCCCCACCAATGATTACCAGCTCAACTGTGCCACCCAGTTTGGCAGCCTGAGCCGCGACCAGGTTAATCGCTCCATCACCGACAGCATTCGACCCGGTGACGGTAACGGTCAGCAAGTTGGAGTAATCCACGCAAGCCGGGTCGACCATTATGATGACCTGCAGCGTCGAGCCATTGTCTTGCTGTGCCAGGATTGTCGTGCCAGAAGGTGCTGAGACAGAAACTGTGGAGAAAACCGTGCCATCGTAATCGAAGCTTAGGTTAAAAGCGTCGGCACCGGCGATATCGTAGGAATAGACTCGACCAGAGACGCTCTGGCCTCCCAATACCCATTGAAAATCGTCGAAGGTCAGGCCAATGGAACCGCTACCGACTGGGTCTGCGTAAGCTTGGTTGTTGCCTAGAGGCAGGCTGAGCCCGGCTAGGACTCCAGCTCCACCTACAGAAGCCAGCGCCGCTCCTTTAAAGAAATCGCGTCGGGAAATCTGCATCTCGTATTCCTTTCGTTTGTTGTGGCTAATTACTCGCAAGGTTTTTACATTGCTCGAGCTGAGTTCATGTTACGAGGCAGATGTATATAGACTAAATGGGGTAGGTAAGAACTGGGTAAGCTTTTGCTAATGTACTTGGAAGCAATCAAGCGAAGGCACCACGATGACCTATCATGCAATTAAGCGAAGGCACCACGATGACTTATCTTGAAATCAAGCGAAGGCTCCACGAGGACCTAGCCAGAAATTAAGCGAAGGCTCCTCGAGGACCTAGCCAGAAATTAAGCAGTTGGTGTCGCGTTTGCATCCAAATCGGCATTTTTCATTCTGGAATAATAGCTATGGTTTTCTCCACCCAGTAATCTAGCTGGGGTTTTACAATTGTTCTCAGATTTGTGCTTCTTTATATGTGGAGAAAACTTCTGATTTGGATGCATTTCATACACCAACGGCTTGATTCTTG
>JAIRQI010000130.1 GCA_031256575.1 Coriobacteriales bacterium | reverse complement strand
TTGTTCGTAGCCTTGGCTGAAACACGCTACTACAAGACTCGCGACCCTAAAGACAAAGCAGCAACGAAATTTTGGGCAAAGATCTTCACTACAACCTTTGTCATCGGTGTTGCCTCCGGCATCACCATGGAGTTCAGTTTCGGAACCAACTGGGCTAACTATTCGCGTTTCGTCGGTGACATCTTCGGTGCACCGCTGGCTGCTGAAGCCCTCTTGGCGTTTTTCTTAGAGTCGGTCTTTTTAGGTGTCGTGCTGTTCGCTAGAGAACGTATCTCACCTAAAGCCTATCTGGTCTCCTGCTGGTTAACCTGGTTCGGATCAGCACTATCAGCTCTCTGGATCTTAGTTGCCAACTCTTGGATGCAGACTCCCGGAGGTTACGAGGTTCTACCAGATGGCAGCAAAGCGGTCATCAATGATTTCTGGGGAGCTGCCTTTAACCCCTCGACGATAGCCCGCTATCTACACACTGTAGACTCGCTGGTGATTCTTGGGTCCTTCTGTGTGATGGCAGTCGGAGCTTGGTATCTTTTGAAAGACCGCAACCACCATCACGGCAAGTCCTTCATGCAAATGGGCCTGCGGGTCGGCATTGTCTCAGTGATTCTGATGCTTCCCTTTGCTCACCTGCAAGCAGTTGTGGTAGCTGAGCAGCAGCCCGCAAAGTTGGCAGCTATGGAAGGCCACTGGGAAGATGGCCCGATGGCCCTAACTATCCTGGGTTGGGTTAATGAAGCCAATGGAGAAACCTTGGGTCTAAGCATCCCGGGTGGATCCAGCTTCTTAGGTTCGGGCAACTTTGACACAGTCTACCCTGGCCTGAACACCTTAGATGATGGCTTGGCCGACTTCGATGACTACGACGGGGTCAAGGCCGAGAGCTACCAAGGCGGTCTCCCGCCGATTAATGCCACCTTCCAGTCTTATCATCTGATGGTCTGCCTCTATGCCCTGTTGGTTGTCTGGTTACTGATCGCTGGCCTGGCCTTATCCGCAGCCAAAAAAGGCAAGTACAACAAAGCTCTGTTGACCCTGTTGGTCTTCGGCCCGATTATTCCCTTCCTGGCTATTCAAGCTGGCTGGATGGTGGCTGAAGTCGGACGTCAACCATGGGTCGTCTACAACTTGCTGCTGACTGCTGACGCGGTATCGCCAGTGGTGTCAGCTGTGGAGATTAACATCACCATTTTGCTGTTCATCGTCTTTTACACGATTCTCTTTATCTCCTGGCTCAGAGTGGTTATGAAGATGATTCGCACCGGCCCGGAATTGGAGACGAAAGCAGCTGCATCAGCCTCCGCTAGCAAGCAGCTCGTTGCCGAAGACCGCGCAGCAGTTAAAGGAGGTGAGTAGCATGTACGAGTTCTTGCAAATCCTCTGGTTTCTACTGATTGCTGTGCTACTGATTGGTTACTTTATTCTGGACGGCTTTGATTTGGGTGCTGGCATCTTGTACCCCTTTGTGGCCAAGACCGATAAGGAGAAGGCCACTGTTCGCCGAGCGATTGGCCCCTTCTGGGATGGTAATGAGGTTTGGCTGATAACCGGAGGCGGTGCTCTGTTCGCGGCTTTCGCTCCAGCTTATGCCACCAGCTTCTCAGGTTTCTATCTGGCTATTATGCTGGTCTTGTTCGGTTTGATTCTTCGAGCAGTAGCTGTGGAGATGAGCGGGCACGACCTGAAGTGGCAGAAGTTCTGGGATATCGCCTTTACTGTCGGCAGCTTTGTGCCTGCCCTGCTGTTTGGAGCCGCTATTGGTAATGTCATTCAAGGAGTAGCCCTGGATACTGCTGGCGACTACCGCGGAGGCTTTTTCTCACTGCTAAACCCCTTCGCCCTGCTTTGCGGAGTGATGAGTCTGGTTGCCTGTATAACTCAGGGCGCTGCCTGGCTGGCTTTGAAGGCTCCGGAAGGCAGCGAGCTGCATGCTCGGGCTAGCAAGATGCGTTCGCTTTTTCAGATTGCTGAGTTTGTCGTATTTACCCTGGCTGGTGTATGGTTCTTGTTTATAGTCATGCCCCAGTTTGGCGCCGACCGGGTAGCAATGCCTCTAGCTTATGTGTTTGCAGCACTTTGTGTGGTTGGCTGGTTTATCTCACGCTTGTTCATTGCCAAGAAGAATGACCTGATGAGCTTTTTAGCTGTCAACCTGGTACCGGTTTGCTTGATTGGCATGACAGCGGCCTCGCTGTTCCCGAACCTGATTCCGGCTGCTGCTAACCCCCAAGGAGTCTTCACCTACTTCATCATTCCAGGCGCTGCAATGCCAGAGCTGTCACTGACCATCTTCAACTCGTCAAACTCAGAGTTGACCTTGTTGATAATGACCATCATCACCTGCATCGGCTTGCCGTTGGTTTTGATTTATCACGTTATTCTGTACCGCATCTTCCGTGGACGCATCCGTGAAGAAGAAATCAGTCAAGGTTACTGACTGAGGTGATATAGGGGAGGATTAAGAAGAGGCGGCTGACCAGCCGCCTCTTCGGCTTGTATCTCTACCCTACAAACCGACCTGTATGGTGGATTGGTTTTCGATATCGATAATCTGTTATTTGCATCATCTTTACTGTACTGAGTGAAAGCTGTCGATTTTTTCAGCTAGCCAGGTTTTTATGACTGCTTGACGGTTTATTGCGAGGCGCTCAGCCTCTGCATCGAGAGAGTTAATTATCCATTCTGGTAGATCAACGTTGACTTTTCGGGTTTTCCGATTGGGTTGGCGCACTGAAGATAGGTCAAGGTATTCAACGATATCTTTCTGACCGTCATCAAAAACACGATCGAAATCCTCAGCTTTTATTGATTTGACCATAGAGATCGACCTCCTGTTTCCTTGAACGACGAGCCGAAATGATACGACGATTGGTGCCTTGTCACCGGCAACCAGCATCAGGCCTCTATCCTACCAGCGCAGATTCAGTAGCCGTGTTCGTCTAACCAGTCGATTATGGCTTGGCGGATTGCTTGGTCGGTCTTGGCGGAGATGGCTTTGTGGCGGATTGGTTGTTTGTCCAGGTCAGCCAGGTAAGCGGGTAGTGGGCCGGTTTGATACTCAGTTTGCATCATGGTAGCTAGCTGTGACCCTGTTAGTGATGCTATCTCTTCAGGTAAAGCCTGCTCGAGGCTTAAGCTATTGAGTGCGCGGTAGACATCCTCAACGAACTTTACCCAGTGTGCAGTCACAGTTATCAGAACTGCTTGTTCGGTGTTTGGACGTAGCCGCTCAGCTACTTTCCAGGCCACGGCAGTATGCGGCTCTAAGAGGTAGCCGGTTTCTGTAAAGACATCTCTAATGGTGCTGAGGCTGTCTTCGCTGCTCACCCAGTCCGCACAAAAGACCTGCTGTAGTGCCGCAAAAGTCTGGCTGTCTACCTGAAACCGACCTTTGCTTGCTAGGTCAGCCATCCATTGACGAATTAACAGGGGGTCTCGCCCATTCAACTCAAAGAGCAGGCGCTCCAGGTTGCTGGATACCAGGATGTCCATAGAAGGAGAAGGAGTCAGCATAAAAGGTCGGTCAGAAATATCGTAGACTCCGGTTTTCAAAAAATCGGTCAAGACGTGATTGTCGTTACTGGCACAATACAGATGGCCGATGGGAACACCAAGCTGGCGAGCATACCAAGCCGCCAAGATGTGCCCGAAGTTACCCGTGGGTACGCAGACATCGATTTTATCCCCAGGTAAAAGCGAACCTGTGGCGGCTAGCCTGGCGTAAGCGCTGACGAAATAGACCACTTGGGGCAGCAGGCGTCCCCAGTTGATGGAGTTAGCTGACGAGAGTCGGACCCCTCGCTCAGACAAGGTCGCAGCGAAGGCTGGGTCGTTGAAGATGGCCTTGACTGCCTTCTGGCAGTCGTCGAAATTGCCTTCGACACCGACAGCTCCGACATTTTGGCCAGCCAGCGTGGTCATTTGGCGCTTCTGAATATCGCTGACTCCATCTTTTGGGTAGAAGACGATGACGCCGGTGTGCGGCCGGTCTTTGAACCCTTGTTGGGCCGCCGGGCCGGTGTCTCCGGAAGTGGCTACCAGAATCAAATGCAGGGGTATTGCGTTGTCTTGGCTAGACTGAAGGGCAGCGCTGAAGAAATGCGGCAGGCATTGCAGAGCCATATCCTTGAAAGCCGATGTCGGCCCATGCATCAGCTCCAGCAGAAAGGTCTGCGGAGCAACCTCGACCAGCGGGGCGACCTCTGGAGCAGCGAAGTTTTCTCCGTATGATGCTTGCATCAGGGTTTCAATTGCTGCATCTGGATAGTCCACGCCAAAGCAATGGTAGATGAAGGCGGCTTGGCTGGCATAGGGGTGCTTGGCCAACTCGAGGATTTCTGCCATGGTCAATTGAGGTATGGTTTGCGGTACGAACAGTCCGCCGCCTGTAGCTAGTCCCTGGATTATTACTGTGGAGAAGGGCAGCGGTTCAGCTGTCTGGCCTCGGGTATCTATGTAACCGTTTAGATATGCGGGGTGTGCTGGCGATTCAATCATCGGAGTTTAACCCTTCTTTTATGTGGTATATCAGATACGCTTGGCTTTTAAGCGCAAGGCATTGCCCATCACTGTCAGCGAGCTGATACTCATTGCTAAAGCCGAGATAATTGGGTTCAGCAAGGGGCCGCCAAAAATGTAGAGCAGACCTGCGGCAATCGGGATTGCTACCGTGTTGAAGGCAAAGGCCCAGAAGAGGTTCTGCTTGATTGCTCTCAAGGTCAAGCGCGAGAGTTCGATGGCGCGGGGGACATCCGTGGGGTCACTGCGCATCAAGACTATATCGGCTGATTCGATGGCGATATCAGTTCCGCTGCCGATAGCCAGCCCGAGGTCAGACTCAATCAAGGCTGGAGCATCATTGATGCCGTCGCCAACCATAGCGACGCTTTGTCCTGAGTTACGCAGCTCAGCTACTTGGGCTGCCTTGTCTCCGGGCAGCACTTCAGCTACTACGGTCTCGATACCCAGCTGGCGGCCGATAGCTTGGGCTGTACGCTGGCTGTCGCCCGTCATCAGTATCACCTGTAAGCCTTTTTCATGTAGGCGTTCTATTGCCGCCTGAGCAGACGGTTTGACTGAATCCGCTAATCCTAGGATGCCCGCCAGCTCATTATCTACAGCGACATACACCGCAGTCTTACCTTCACTGGTCAAGCCGTCAATCAGACTGGAGAAGCCACTGACATCTACCGATGCTTCTTGCATGAATAGAGCATTGCCTACTAAAATCTGATACTCGTTGATGTTGGCTTGGACTCCCTTGCCCGGCACCGCGATGAAGGTCTGAAGTGGCCAGAGGGTCAGGTTCTGCTCCTCAGCAGCTTGCACTACTGCTTTGGCTAGGGGATGCTCGGAGTCACGTTCCACCGAGGCTGCCAGGCTTAAGACCATATCGGAGTCACTCTGCACCAGAGCTTGCATGGCTGAGTCATCGCCTACCAGCTGCAAGAGCAGGCTGTCCAGGTTGGGCTCGGAGTTTGTTGGTGTGGCTGGTGCGGGGGTAATGGCTTGGCATGCTGCGGAGGTAGCGGGTAGGTTTGCTGTGGCGGTTGACTGTGTCGGCTCGTTGGTTGTTGCTTGGCTTGGCGCGACCGCGGGCTGGCCTGGCGCGGCGGCGGGCTGGCCTGGCTCTCCGCTTGCGGGTAGGCTTGGTACAGCGGCGGGCTGGCCTGACGCAGTAGCAGCTAGCTGCTTCGGCTCGCTTGCAGTAACCAAACCGTCGCTAGCCCTGGCTGCCTCAGCCAGCTTGCTCCAACGTGAGAAACCTGCTGCTGGTATTACTTCAGTCAGTGTTGGCCGGCCAGTGGTAACGGTTCCGGTCTTATCCAAAACCACAGTATCGATGTTTCCGGCCTTCTCTAGAGCCTCCCCACTTCGAATCAGAATGCCTAATTCGGCTCCTTTTCCGGTACCCACCATGATGGCTACTGGGGTTGCCAGCCCTAAGGCACAGGGACAGGCGATGACCAGGACTGATATCAGGATATTCATGGCAAACGACAAAGCGTCGGTGTTCTCCGGCAAGCCAATTGCTCCGAAGCGAGCTGCCAGGTACCAAGCTAGGGCGGCCAGCACAGCAATGACGCAGACTACAGGTACAAATATACCTGCAACGCGGTCGGCCAGGCGGGCGATTGGGGCTTTGCGGCCTTGGGCCTCCTCCACCGCTGCGACTATCTGAGAGAGGGCGGTGTCGGCTCCGACCTTCTCGGCTACAAAGCGCAGCGAGCCAGTCGTATTCAGAGTGGCTGCGAAAACTGAGTCGCCGACGGTCTTATCCACAGGTAAGCTCTCGCCGCTGAGGATGCTCTCGTCAACCGCGCTGACGCCCTCGATAATCTGCCCATCGACCGGAATTCGCGCCCCGGGGCGTACCAAGACGATGTCGCCAGGCTCAACCTGGTCGATTGGGGTTTCAATCTCGCGCTCGTCGCGCAGCAGCAGGGCCGTCTGGGGAGCCAGGCGCATCAGCGACTTGATGGCCTCGCCAGCTCGCCCTTTGCTCATCGCTTCGAGGTTTCGTCCCAGCAGAATCAGGGTGATAATGGTAGCCGCCGCTTCAAAGTACAGGCTATGCACCAGATGGTGGCGGCCGAGGTAGATTCCGCAGGTGTTGACCGTGCTGAAAATCAATGCTGCGCTGGTGCCCAGGGCAATCAAGGTGTCCATGCTCGGAGACAGGGCAATCAGCGCCTTGAATCCGTCGATGTAAAAGCGATAACCGATTGCCACAACAACCAGGCAGAGTAGCAGTTGGGTCAAGGCGTTTGCCAGAGGCTGGCTGTTCGGCTGCAAAAAGTCAGGGTAAGGCAGACTGACCGCTGATGGCAACATGGGCACCATCGCCAGGTACAGTAAAGGCAAAGTGACCAGCACCGCTAAGGCGAATTTCTGCCAACCGCGCCGTAGCTCCTGGCTGTGATAGGCTAGGTCTGCTGCCAGTGAATCTGATAGAGATGTGGATAAGGGCTGGTAGCCCAGCTTCTCGATAGCCTGGCGCATGGCATCGATGTTGGTCAGATTGCGGTCGTAACTTACGATAGCTTTTTCACTGGCGTAGTTGACTGTGGCTTCGATGACTCCACTCAGCTTGAGCAGGGTCTTCTCGATGCGCTGGGCACAGACCGCACAGGTCATTCCACCAATCGGTATGCTGATAGTTGTTGCCATGAGTTTATTCTAGTCTTTGCAGGTGGTCACTGTCGAGTGAGGATGATTGCGGATAGGAAAATCAGCCCTGGAACATGAAGCATTGTTAACCTTGTCAGTACCGAGTTAGTTTAAGTTCAGCATTGTGTCAAGGTCTCCTAAAAAATCAGCAACATCATCATAGACACTGAGCTGCAAATATATCGAATTGTTTAGGAATCCTTGATTGTTTAAATCGAGAGTGGTCGCAAGGTACAACGCAAGGTAAGAGAATATGGCCGATGATTTGGCTTTATTCTCTTACTCTACAACCAGCTGGTACAATTGATTCTACACTGTAGAATCAATTGGAGGCCATATGGATGAGATCTTAAGATCCGCTCTATTGAACGACTTGAGACAGATGATTGATGTCAGCCGCCACACGGTCGCCGAAGCGGTATCAAGTGAAATGAGCGCCTTATATTGGGATATGGGAAACAGGATAAATCATGAGATTCTCAAAAACGAACGAGCGGAATATGGCCAAAAGGTTTTGCCGAAAATCTCCGAGCAACTGACACTTGAGTATGGCTCAGGTTGGAGTGTACCGCAGCTCCGCCATTGCATACGCTTTGCCACCGTTTATCCCCGCGAAATTGCTTCTACACTGTGGAAGCAATTGAACTGGTCGCAAATAAAAGAGATTATGTACATCGATGAGCCGCTAAAAAGGGACTTCTATGCCGAGATGGCAAAAATTGAGCGCTGGGGTGTTCGGACATTACGTGAGAGGATGAACTCCCTTTTATTCGAGCGCACTGCTATCAGCAAGAAGCCAGAGGATACTATCGCAAACGATCTTGAGCTACTGAGAGGCGAAGGTAAGCTGACCCCTGACATGGTGTTTCGCGACCCCTACTTCCTCGACTACCTTGGTCTTCATGATACCTACTCAGAAAAAGACCTGGAGAGTGCAATCCTTGTCGAGCTTCAACGGTTTATCACGGAGCTTGGTACTGACTTCGCATTCCTCGCGCGCCAGAAGCGTATCACTGTTGACAATCGTGATTATCACATCGACTTACTCTTCGTGCACAGGCGCTTGCGCTGCCTAGTTGTTATAGAGTTGAAGCTAGGAGAGTTCGAAGCTGCATTTAAAGGACAGATGGAGTTGTATCTTCGCTGGCTTGCAAAACATGAAATGGTAGAAGGTGAGAACCCTCCTATCGGGCTTATCCTTTGCTCAGGTAAGAACTCAGAACATATCGAGTTGATGGGTCTTGATGATGCAAATATCAGGGTAGCTGAATATCTCACCAAGTTACCAGACATGAAGCTACTGGAATCTAAGCTCAGGCAATCAATCAAGATTGCCAACGCACGATTAACGAAAGATATATGAGTGTTGAACCAACAAAAAACACTCTGCTTTGAGTTGACACAGGGAAATAATAAAGCTATCGAACGATATTGGAGTGCAGTTCATCGTCGCTGTATTGCCTTGGAATCTGTCCAAGTTTGATGGGTCACACCAGTTACTGGCGGAGAGACAGGGATTCGAACCCTGGGAGCGTGGGGTGCACGCTCAACGGTTTTCGAGACCGCCGCCTTCGACCACTCAGCCATCTCTCCATAATACGAAACGCTATTTTAGCGCATTTACCTGCTAAGAAGCTATTCAAACTGTACGAGGCTGTTGGTGTAAACCGATACAAACTCAGGTAACTCTTAGTCAATTGGCACGAATTGGCACTAAACGCTGAAAGTAATGAATCGCCCATGTAAATGCCTTGAATTTACACTTATGCGGTGGTTTTATCCCCAAATATAAGCAATTTAGGCTTAATAAGGTAGATATCAGCGTAGAACCCACCTCATTAGTGTAAATTCAAGGCATTTTCAGACTGTCTAGACGGTGCTGACAGTTCTGGTACACAATCTGAGCCACCAGCCGCCATGACCGCTGCCGTAGCCATTAGCGGTGGACAAAAAGGGAAGGTGGCATAAGGAAGGAAGAGGAGGTTTACACCACTTTTAGACTTGACTATCGTTGTTACAGCAAAGCTCCGAAGACAATCGAATAGAACGGAATCAGCGTCAGTAAGCCTCCAAGCAAGATGCCGATTACTGCAGTCTGTAGCCTGGGTTTAGTCTCTCTTTGGACGACAAGAATCAAGACAAGCGCAAACACCAAATCCAGCAGGTACGATAGTTTGTAGTTGCTATACGTTGGTAAGGCATGTGCAACTAACAAACCTACTGGAACAGCAGCACAGACAATGCTCAGCAAACCCTCACCTTTGGCATACCAGACAAAGTAGCCGGCGACGATAGTCAGCAGAGCCATAATGCTCCAACCACGCACCACATACCCGATATAGAAATGGTAGAAATAGAGTGAGAAGGTGTAGTAGGACAAAAGCATTGCAAAGAAAAACAGCGGTGTAACCAGCGCTGCAGAACCAGGTCTTTGAGCATAGACTGAGACTATGGTACCTAAAAGTATCCATATACCAAAACCGGAAGTAATGTCACTGATAAAGGTTTGTAACCCGCTGGCTGCCCAAGCCGGAGGAGGTGGGTCAACAAATTTGGAGAAAACCCCCAGCAACAGGCCAGCCGCTATCCAAGCCAGTCCATATATCACTTCACGCTGCCGGTTGAATGGCTCGACTCTCTGGCGCGTCGCTTGCTTTTCTGCTGGTACTGACACTCTAATGACTGCCTTGCTGTAGCTCTGTGACATTGTTCAAGGCGTAGCACTCCCGTACTTCTGCTAACAGAGCATCATATAGACCTTGAGCAGCAGATTGACGTTGTGCAGCAAAAGCTGATGCCCACTGGGTGTGATAGCCTTCGTAGACTCGGGCTAGCTTGTTCAAGTACTCGCTGAACAAAGATGACTCGTAGCTCTCTGACCCGTCCGATATCTCTCCGGAAGCGGTCAACACGTAAAGAGGCTTCTCGATTGCTGCCAGATGCATCATTGTGCGGGCTATACCGATGGTTCCACAAGCATCCAGCTTGTCTGCATCATAGAGGATTTTCGCCTCCAGGCTGATAGGTGGATGCTCTGAGCGATAACGGTGCGTACTAATACAATCTCTGACCTGTTTGGCGAATTGCTCATCGTAGTTATTCATGGACAACCATTGGTAAGCTTTGTCTGCTCCTACCTGAGCATGGTCTTTTTGTGAGTCGGCTAGTTGCTCAGCTCGACCGATGTCGTGCAGAAGGCAAGCTACAACTAATAGTTCGACATCGACTTGCTGTTCATGAGCTGCAATTGCCAATGCATAGTTCAAGACGCGGTAGACATGTTCCAGGTCATGGGCGCTATCGTTCATGCAAGACTGCATATAGGCCTCGACATCGGTGTACTGCGTACGAAGATTGGTCATCTTTGCTCCACTTTCGGACGAATCGAACAATCTGGTCATACTTCTTCATTCTTGCACCAGAACAAGCTACAGCCAAGCCCTAGTCTCACTTGTACTGGAAACTGTTTAATCAAGTTATTCTGATTAATCTGATTCAAGAATAGCTGTCATCAACCAAGTAACTGGCTTACTGAAGAAGATACCTCCCCCAGTTGAAGG